>CALVVT010000095.1 GCA_944363935.1 uncultured Bacilli bacterium | reverse complement strand
TTTTATTACGTTAATAAAATTTCTAATGCTACCAATTAATTTATCACAAAAAAATCGAATATATAAAGTTATGCACTTAATATTTAAATATTTGTTTAAGTGTAAGGAATATATATACTGGAAATAATTTATAAAAAACTGTATAATATTCACTAGAAAGAAAATTATTAAATAATAATTTATTTAATTGTAGAAAGGAATATTATGGAAGAAAATATATTTTATCATATTCATAAGGTCGGAGAATGTTTTAATGATAAACAATGGTATGAAGGTGCTATTATAAATATTGGAAATGAATATAATTTTTTCTACAAATTTTGTACTGAATTTGAAGCAAAATATTCAACATACTATGATAAAGATAACGAGCCTGTGAATAATGTTCCTTGGCAAAAAGTTTATAAATATCTTTTAAGTAACAATATGTTAAACTTTGATAAAGCATATGGATTGCTTGAGTCTGCTAATCATATAATTAGTGAATATCAAATGTTGTTACGTGAAAATGCTTATGAAGAAATAAGAAAAGAATTTTTTAATCATTTACCTAGTAGAACATCTTGTATTTGGCTATGTAAAGAAAAACAATTAAAATTTTGGTTGAAACAATTTAAGGGGCGTAATTGCAAGATATTTATGGTTAAAGTTTTTGGAAAGCCATTTAAATCAAATAATAATTTGTTAGTTGGCCCCAGCGATTCTTATAATCATATGAAAGAAATGGCACAAAAATATTGGGCTTATAACGCAAAAGAAGAAGATGAGAAAGATGAATATCTATATGTTGGAAAAATCAAAGTAATAAAAGAAATTTCACCAGATAAATTTTTAAATGTTATTTGTAAAACGACTTCATAGTTGTTTTTTTATTTTATAAAAAAGAAAGTGAGATGAGAAAATACAATTATCAATTCTCTTAGTAAAATAAAAGTAGAATTAACATTCTTTAAAATAAAGATAGTTAAATCTACTCAACACTAGAGATAAGAGATTATCTTCTCTTTCTCGTATATTATTTTATTAAAAAAAAATTGAGGTTGTCAAATTAATGAAAAAAGAAGAATTAAATGATAGTTTAAAAAAATACAATAAAAACAAATATAATACAAAAGGAAGAATGAAAAAAAGAATAAAAAATTCACAAATATTTACTAATGTTAAAGAAGTTGATGAAGATGGACTTATTGTTTTAAAGACTGGTGAGGTTGCATCACTTCTTGAAGTAAATGCGATTGATTTATCTCTTGCAAGTAAACAAGAAAAAAACAACTTTTTTTATATTTTAAAAGATTTGTATCAAATAAAAAATCTTAATTTAAAGTGTTATAAATTAGATGATAAAATTAATCTTAATAACAATAAAATATCTTTAGACAAACAACTAGAAAAATTTAAAGATGTGGAACATAAAAAAATGTTGTTATTAGAAAATAGAAACTTAATAGAACATTTAGAAGAAAATGACTTTACAGTATCTAGTATTTATTATTGGGTTATAATTTCTAAAAATGTAGAAGAACTTGAAAAGATTTTAGATGAGGTAGAAGAAATATTAAATAGCATTACTCCTAAATTAATTATTCAAATTATTCATAATAAATTAGAAATATACAAATTTTTGTCGAACTTATATCTAACTTCTAATTCTCTAGATCAATTGATTTGGTGTGATTTACCTAATTTAATATGTCCAATGAGTTTAAGTGAGAAAACTAGTAATTTAAGATTTGATGAGAAAGAATTACAAATGATAACTATAAAAAACATTCCACCATTTGTTGATGAGATGTTTTTTGAAGATATATTTAATGTTCCAAAAGTAAGGGCTTGTCTTACTATTAAAGATACTATTTCACAAGATGAACTAATTAAATGGGTTAATTCACAATATCAATTTTTATTAAGTGATAGAAATACTACTAGAAAATTATCAGATGCAACTGAGTTAGATAGACAACAAGAAAATTTTCAGGTTTTAATGAATGAAATAAAAAATGGTGATGAAAAAATAAAAGAAGTTTCTTTAATTTTAATTGTGATTGGAGATAAAAAAACAAGGGAAAATACGATAAGAGAGCTTAGAAGAATTGCTGATTCTTTTCAAATTAAATTAGATGTACCTAGATTAAGGCAAATGGAAACATGGCAATGCTATGACTTGACTACTAGAACTTTAGATGATTATTCTATCTATTTACCAACGCTTACTTTAAGTGCAGGTTTTCCTTTTACTAAAAATTGTTACAATGACTCAAGTGGTTATATGTTAGGTGTTGATATTCATACATCTTTGCCAACTTTTTTTGACCCATTTATTATTAATGATTCTAGAACATCACATAATATTGCGATAGTAGCGTCAACTGGTGGTGGTAAGTCTTATACAATGAAAAAAATAATTGTTAATGAATTTGCTAGAGGAACTAAAATCTTTATTTTTGACGCAGAAAATGAATACAAAAAATTAGTTAAAGCCAATGGTGGAGAATATATTGACCTGTATTCTAAAAAAGGTGGTATTATAAATCCACTACAAATTAGATATATTTCAGGTGATGAAGATGAATCGGATTCAGACGTTAGAGAAACAGATTGCCCACTAGCAAAACATTTAGGCTTTCTAGAGGCTTTTTTTAAATCTGCTTTTGAAGATATAACGGAAAAAGAATTAATAATGTTATTGGCAATAGTAGAAAAATTATATAATAAAAAAGGTATTTATAAAAATACTTCTATTAACACTTTACAATCATTAAGACCAGAAGACTATCCAATTTTTACGGATTTATATAACTATTTACCGGAATATAAAAAAGAGTTGGAAAGTAAAGAAAAAAGAAGAATCGTTGAACAATTAGATATACTACTTTCAAGATTTTTAACTGGAACTGATTCATATTTGTTTGATGGTTATACAAATATAAATTTAGATAATGATTTAATTGCCTTTAATCTTCAGGAACTTTTGTATAGTGAAAATAGAAGATTAATTAATACCCAAACATTAAATCTATTAACATATTTAAATAATAATATAGTCGCTAATAAAATTAATAATGATAAATTGAAGTTTGAAGATAGAAAAAGAATAATGATTGTTGCTGATGAATTTCATTTATTTATTGACGAAAACAATTTTGAAGTGTTAAGAAATTTTGGACAACTCGCTCGTAGATTAAGAAAATATTATGGTTCTTTAGTGGTGGCCACACAATCAATCAAAGACTTTGTTGGTTCTAATCAGATATTAAGACATTCTACTGCTATATTTAATAATTGTCAGTATCAAATGGTAGGAATGCTTAAAGAAGATGATTTACTTGCTTATTTGGAACTATTTAAACAAAATCCTTTAACTGATACCCAAAAACATTTTTTAGGACTTGCTAAAAGAGGCGAATTTTTACTAAATATTGATACTAAAAAAAGACTTAGAATTTTAATTCAAGCAACTAATTTAGAAAGAAAAATGATGGGAGAAGTATATGATGAAAATAACTGAACTTGCAAATAATGTATGTGATTATTTTGGACAATATAGAAAGAATTTTATTGGTGAAATATATCAAGATAAAGATGAGGCGTATCAAGATATAATGCGAATGTTGAAAAGTAATCCTAGAAATTTATTAGAAGAAGTTGCACAAGATCTTTATGATTTAGTGGTGAATAAAGATTTAAACTATGATGATAATTTAAATCAATTATTTCATTCGCTTAATATGTCTAGATTGATAAATGAATTTTCGTTTTCAAAAAATAAGGATGTAGAAATTTGAATAAAGTAGTGGCTATAGGCGCTGGAATTGGTGGTGCTTGTATTTGTATATTTTTTGTAATTTTAACTGCCTGTTTAAGTGTTTTAAATTTTTTTAATACTGATACGACTAATAGTGATATAGAAGATGAATACGTAAAAAATAATTCAAAATATTCTAATTTATATTTACCTGTTGTTTCTAAAAATATAAAAAATAATGATGGTTATGTAACTTTATCTAGAATAGTAAAGCTTTACAATGAAAACACTTCTTTTTCATTTGCTGAAATTTATAGTGATAATTTAGATAAAATAAATAAACAAATGAAACCATTAGATGAAGTTTGTGATATGAAAAAATACAATAATATATCACTTTGTAATAATATTAATGAGCAAGATAATAATTTAAGTTCAAAACCATTTTCAAAGCCTATTGATTTTAGTAAGGTAACAGTAACTAGTTATTTTATGCAAGAAAGAATTGTATATGGGAAATCTGATGTTCATGGAGCGTGGGATTTAGCAGCAAGTAATGGTACTCCGGTATATGCTGTTTGTGATGGTATTATAGAAGTCTCTAGTTTTAAATACTTATCAAATTCGATTGATAAAAATGGGGGTTATGGTAATTATATAAAACTAAGATGCGATGTACCGAGTGCAACTTACTATGTTATTTATGGGCATTTATATCCAAATTCTTCAAAAGTAAAAAAAGGTATGAATGTTAGTCAAGGAAAACAAATTGCTAGTGTAGGTACTACAGGTTATTCTACAGGTCCTCATTTACATTTTGAAGTACAGACAAATGATAAGAAAAAAGTAGATGGAATGAATTTAATTAATTTTAACACATAATAACCTTTACCTTTTTAAATATTATGATACAATAAATGTTTAGAGGGTGATATAAATGATAAAAATGAATAGTTATATATTTTTATTAAAAGAAACAAATAAGAAAAATAAGAATTCACTAGAATATGAAGTTGATTTTATTAAAACTTTGAAACAAAGCTTTGAAATACAAAATATTAAGAAGACTAGTAAAAAAGAAAAGAGAAAAAACTATATTGATAAAATAAATGGAAATATTATTTTTAATTTTGATGGAAAGGAAAATACACTTGATTTTGAAACTGTAAAAGTTAATTCAGTAACTTATTTTGATATTAAAATTGATAAAAAAGATACTGAAGATAATATTATTAAAATTTTGGAAGAATTTAATAATAAATTGTTAAAAAGGAATAATGAATTAAAAAAATATTTTATAATAATTTTGTCTTATGATAGTATTTCAGAATATTATTGTAATAAAATTTATCCAAAATTAAATCAGTTTGAAAGAAAATTAAAAAAGCTGTTTTTTACTTTATATACATCACGATTCAAAGAAAAATTTTTTGAAACGACAATTCCAAATGAAGTTCAAAAGAATAGCAAAAAAATTATTAATAATGCTCATAGAGAAGTAAAACTGCAAGAATCAATTTATTCATTGGATTTTAGTGCTATTAAAAAAATTCTTTTTGAGAAAACTTGGAATTATTATGACGAAACACAAATTAAAAGATTTTTATCAAGAAATGAAGATTTAACAAAATTAGATGATGAAAAAATTCGCAACTTTATAACAAATATTCATCCTAAAAATGATTGGGAAAGATTTTTCACAAACAAGCAATTGCCATTAGAGTTCGGTGAAATAATAAGTGATATAGCAAAATTAAGAAATAGGGTAGCTCATAGTAAATTATTTAATAAAAGCCAATATAACCAATTAAAAAAACTTTTGGATTCTGCAATTAGTAATATTGATAAAGCAATTAATGTAACGGAAACAGAAGATTTTCAAAAGATAAATCAGGAACAAATTGAAATAGCATTTGATGAATTTTATGATTCATTAAACAAATTAAAAAATATACAATATGAAGCTGTTAATATAATTTACAATTCTATGGATAATCTTAAAGAAACTTTACAAGATATTATAAGCAATGATAATTTAAAAAAAATACTACAAAATAGTTTATATAATGATATAAATGAAGATATAACTACTTTTTTACAAAATGATATTTCAATAGAAAAAGAAGTAGAAAATAAAAAGAACAATGAATAAATGTATATCCCATTAAAATTTATTTTATTCAAAATGTGGGACTATAATTTATATTTAAATATAAAGATTAATTTAATTTTACATTAATATATGGGATTAATTTTGCAAGTGCAAAATAAGTTTGACACCATTAAAATTCGTTGTTTTTCAAAGAAAAATAATGAATATGGTGTCATCCACTTATCCTGATATAAAAACACTTAAAAAAATTAGGTGTTTTTTTGTTATATTTGGGACAATAGAAAAGAGGAAATAATGAAAAGGTTTACATTTAGAATAGATGTTTATACATATGAGAAATTTAAAATTATGGCAAAGTATTTTGGCGTTTCTTTAAATTCTATGATTTTAGAACTTTCTCAAATTGGTTATTTAGTTAGGGAAAAAGAAATTATAAATAGGGGGGATATTAAAAATGAAAAGTAAAATTTATACTAAAAAAGAAATCGAAATGTTGAAAGTTAATCCATTTGTGTTAAGCGTAGATAATTCTAGATTTATTAAATATGATCCTTTGTTTAAACTTTGGTGTGTTATTCAAAGACAAAAACATCCTGAGTTAACTTGTAAGGAAATTTTTGCAATTGCAGGATTTAATGTAACTATAATGAATCCAAAATTACCACAATCGAGGATAAAAGATTGGGAAAATGTTTTCTATAGGTTTGGTTATAGTTATTTTGTTGACAAAAATAGTTATTGTAAAATCAAAAATGAACTAATTGATAGTAAATGGAATTGTAAAAATAATTCTGAAATTAAACTATCTATTTATAAAGAAGTGTTAAATGTTTTAGAGGAAAAATATGGTAGACACACATATAAGAATTAATGAAATAGTGTATAAACAAATAAAGGATAAAGTGAAACAGAATAATACAAGTTTTAATAAAGAATGCAATAGATTATTAGAACTTAGTTTGACTTCGGAAAAACTATTGTTATATCTTAATGATATATTTAAAGTAATTAATAATGTAGATAAAAATTGTTATATTATAAAAAGATTGTTAGAACAAACATATTCAGATATAGGGTTAAGTGTTACAGATGTTAATAACAGTCCTAATTTAAAATGTTTTTATAAAAAAATGAAAGGTAAATATTTTAATGAATAAGCCAAAAGTTATTGTTAGAACTAATTATAAACTTGCAATAAATAATCCTGATAGAATAAAGAAAAATATTGATAAAGATAAAAAATATAACGAACATATAATTGATTATTTTTCTGATGATAAAAAACGAGCATTAAATTTAGTCGACTATTTTACTGGGAAAATTAATAAACATGATGATATAAATTTAGTAATGGAAAATGGTAAAAAAGCAACTTCAGAAGAAAAAACAAGAATCAAAAAATATATAAGCAAACAATTCAATAATTCTAATTTATGGCAAATTGTTTTATCGTTTGATAAAAAGTATATAGATAGTAATATTTCTTATGATGAGTTAGAAACAAAATTAGCAAAAGAGATTCTTCCTAAAGTGTTTAAAAAAATGGGGTTTGAAGATGTAAAAAAAATGTTTTATGTTTTTTCATTACATACTAATACTAAACACCCTCACTTTCATATTGCATTTATGGAACGTTGTCCAAACACTAGAGCAAAAGACGGAAAGTTAAAGTATAGAAGGCAGGCCAAAATCTCGCAAAATGTTATTAATTTTCTAAAACAAGAAACTTGTCTTTCTATTGAGAGAAATTCAAAATTCAAACCAATGTCTATAAACATTAATAAAGATATTGAAGAGTTTAAAAAATATTTTGATTCAAATTCTTATAATTTTATTTTGAAAAATAAAAACAATATCATTTTGGAAGAAAAAATTTTAACTTTAGGCAAAATGTTATACGAAAACGAATATGGAATGAGAGCTAAAATAAAATATAATTCTATTAATGAAGATGAAATAAAAAAATTAACAAAAGAAATCAAAAATGATTTGTTTAAAATTGATTTCAATTTAAAAATTTCTAAAAAGAATTTTAATGAAAGTATAAAAATACTTAATAGCTATATTATAGATCTAGGTAAAAATAATAAAATAAAAAGTTCGAATTTAGATTTTTCATATACTGAAATGAAGAAAAAATATTTAGACAACTATATTTTAAACGCGATTGTTAATACTACTCAAAAATATTATAGTGGGCAAGTAAAACAGCTAAAAATAAAAGGAGATGATGTTTTTAAAGAAATAATTTTAAATAATTACAAACAAAATAAAAAATTTTCAAAAAAGGATATTATTAGAACAGCGTTATCTTCAAATAATAAGAATTATAAAAATATTTATAATATACAAAAAGCAATAAAGAATATAAATTATGAAATGGAAGAAGCGTCACAAGAATTTAGTAAATTATTTAATTATGATGAGAAAAATAAGTAATTACTTATTAGATTATTAAATTGTGTTTTTAAATTATTCATCAAAGACCGTAAAATAAATTGCATATTTTGTCGTATTATGTTATTATGTGAGTGTGATAAATATTTGTTTATTTATCAAATTTGAACCATTTAACTTTACCGACATACATATTCCTACAGTAAAGTAGTACGACGGTAATAATAAAGACAGTCACTAGTTATAGTGATGTTTTTATTTTGAAAAAATTGACATGATATAGTATTTACTAATTTGTGAGTGTTAATCTATTGTTGTGATTATTAAGAATATAATCTTTTATATATAGATTAAGTATAATATATTAAATATAGATTATATTTATTAAAATAGACAAAAGTGGGATATTCTTCCTGCTTTTTTTGTCTGAGAAAATCGTTTTAATGCGAGTAAATAGAATACTTAATAATTCATGACAGAGACATATACGGTTTTAGGAACGATAGATATAAATTTATTAAAAAATATATATTTCAAAGGATGGTGGTATTAATGAAAAATAAATATGACGAAATAAAAGAAAAACATCAAAAAAGGGTTAACGAATTTCCCTTAATGTTTGCTTTTAATCAAGAACAATTTGAAAATGGAATGAAAAAATGGGGGCTAGAGCCAAATGATACTGACAAGATTTATTCTATTGGTGGCGGTGGTGTTATAAGAAAAGCTGATCTTGAAGCATATAATAAGTTATGGAATGATATTAGAAAAGAACATAATGAATTAATAAAAGCTGATAAAACAGGTGAGGGTTATATTAAAGATATGTTTGTTAGTGAACTTGAAAATCATGAATATGCTTATACTTATGAGTTGGATGATACTTTGGATGCTTTAGAACTTACTATAGAAGATATTGAAAATAATTCTGCTTTAAAACATGGGTTAGAAATTGCTATAAAAAAAGTTTTAGGAAATAATTATGATGACGATTATGAATTGTAGTGATAAAGTAATGGAGGATAAATTATGAGTTTATCGCTTTTTGTTTTATTGCTTTTAATTATTTTATTTATTATTGTTTTTATGTATATAGAACCAATTATATTTAAACATAAAATAAAAAATAGCAACGAATATGGTAGTGCAAGATTTGCAACTAAATCAGAAATAAATAAATATTTTACTAAAGAAAAAATTTCTAACATTCGCAAAGTTGGATTTCCAATATATTTTGATAAAAAATTAAATCATGGTTGGTTTGATAATGAAACACCACATTGGGTTTATTTAGGTTCAACGGGTTCTGGAAAATCTGTTACTCAAGTAATTCCTTTGTGTGCATTCATATCTTCGTCGATAAATAAAAGAAGTGTTTTCATAACAGATCCTAAGGGAGAAATATTTTCTTGTACAAGTGAGATGTTTCAAGATAGAGGCTATAAAGTGATAACAATAGATTTTAGGAATCCAGAAAAGTCAAATAGAATTAATATTTTAGAACCTATAATCTTAGAATATGAAAATTACCTTAATAATGTCGAAAAATATAAAAATGAAATAGATAACAATTTAAAAAAACATTATAAAAATATGGCAATGAGTCATTATGCAGAAACAAATAGATTAATAGTTTCTTTATCTGAAATGGTAATGAAAGAAAAAGAAACACCAAAAGATCCTTTTTGGAATAATTCAGCAAGGCAACTACTAGAAGGATTAATTGGTTTGTTTTTGGAAGAATATAAAGATAAAAAAATAAAACGTGAGCAAATAACAATGTCAAACATTAAACAATTTCAAAACTCATCAATGGCTGATAAAAATTTTGATAAATTTAAAGGCTATATTGAATCAAAAGAATATGGATTAAAATCAAAGGATAGTTTAATTTCAATTCTTTCAGCAAGTGAAAATACATATAAAAGTATAACCGCTGTTTTTGGCGAGAAAATGTCTATATTTGGTGATATAAACGTGGCTAATGTTACTAGTAGTAGTGATTTTGAATTTGATATATTAGGTAAGGAACCGGTTGCATTTTATATAATAGTTCCGGATGAGGATAAAACATATTATACCTTAGTTTCAATTATTGTTGGTCTTTTGTACAAAGAGTTGGTAAAATTAGCTAATAAACACGAAGATAAAAAATTACCTGTTCAAATAGATTTTATTTTAGATGAATTTGCTAATTGTCCGCCACTTGCCGATATAGAGGCATTGGTTTCAGTTGCTAGAAGTAGAGGAATGAGATTTCATTTTTTTATACAATCTTTTAGTCAACTTGATAATGTTTATGGAAAAGAAGTTGCTCAAATAATTTTAGATAACTGTGGGCTTGTCTATTTAAAAACAAATACTCAAGATACAGCAGAGGCAATAAGTAAAAGATTAGGTAAAAAAACAATTGAATCTTCTTCTATATCTCAATCACTTAGTATTATGAATTATAGTGGGAATAATTCAACTTCGTTGATGGCACGTGATTTACTTACGCCAGATGAAGTTAAACAGCTTCATTATAAAATGATTATATTTCCAACAGTAGGTTATCCAATAATAAGAGATACAATATTATATAAAAAATTCAAATGTTATAAAGAAGGTAAAATAGATAGAGAGGAAAAAAGTTTATTAGATTTAAGTTATAACTATTTTACAGTTGAAGATATTGATTTTACGTCAAAAAATACTTTGTTAAATTTTAATAAAAATAGATTGAATAGAGGTCAAAAAGATTTAATTAAACAAAAACAATCACAAGAACAAAATATATTTAATGATATAAAAAGATTAATTATAAATAAATTTGATAATAATATAGAAAAAGTTGAATATGATGAATGTAATAATAAAACATATATGATAATAAAGTTTAAAACATTACTAAAAAACAGTGATGTTTTTTTCTTAAAAAAAATAATTTCTGACAATAAATTTCATTTACAAATAAATGATGATAACAAAATAGTAGAAATTCATACAAAAGGATTTGGCATGTAAAAATTACTATAAATGTTTAAAATGTTAAATGTAAAGTTGCTTTCATAATTGGAATAAAATTAAGTGATAAACTTTATTAATTGTAAATAAAGTTTATTATAACACTCACTTTAAATGCCATTAAAAAATAAAAGTAAAAGGGGGTAGACAAATGGAAATTAAATATAATATAGAAAGTGTTATTAAAAATAATGAAAATGAGTCAGTAGAAAAGGTTAAAGATATATTTAACAAAAAGTTGTTAAATATTATATTAACTTTAGAAAATACTGCTATCATAGGTTTAAAAAAAGAGTGAATTAATGTATAATAAATTTGTATTTAATAAATTCTATAGTCATTCATTACGATTGGAGGAATGGCTATGATAACGAAGGTGGGTGTATATACAAGACTATCTGATGAGGATAGATTTAAAGCAAATAAAAATGATGATAGTAATAGTATAGTAAATCAAAAAAGTATGTGTGTAAAGTATGCTGCTCAAAATGGTTGGAATGTAGTAGATATATATTCTGATGATGATTTTTCAGGAGCCGGTACTTATAGGCCAGAGTTTGAACGTCTTATGAAAGATTGTGAAAAAGGTAGAATTAACTTGGTATTATGTAAAAGTCAATCAAGATTTTCAAGAGATATGGAAGTTATAGAAAGATATTTACATAATAAGTTTATAGAGTGGGGCGTAAGATTTGTTAGTATTATTGATAATGCTGATACAAATAATGAAGCCAATAAAAAATCAAGACAGATTAATGGGCTTATAAATGAATGGTATTTAGAAGATTTATCGCAAAATATAAAAAAATCTTTGAAAAACAAACGTGATGATGGTTTGTTTATGGGAAGTTTTGCTCCTTATGGTTATCAAAGAAGTGAAAATGATAAACATAAATTGGTAATTGATCCAGTAGCGGCTGAAGTAGTAAAAAAAATATTTGAATTATATGTAAGTGGTCTTGGCTATTATAAAATTTGTGAACATTTAAATAACTTAAACATTCCAACTCCTGCTCAATATAAAAAGCAGTGTGGTAGTAATTTTGTTTGTGGAACATGTGATTATGATAAAGTTGTGTGGACAAAGGATACCGTCGCAACTATATTAAAAAATGAAGTTTATATTGGGAATTTAGTACAAGGAAAAAAGACTTCCTTAAGTTATAAAGTTCATAAATCTAAAAAAGTACCTAAACAACTATGGTGTAGAACTGAAAATGCTCACGAGCCAATTATTACCAAAGAAGTGTGGAATACTGTACAAAAAAGACTGAATTCTCATGAATGTCCAACAAGATGCGGAGAAATTCATTATTTGAGTAGAAAAGTATATTGTAGTGAATGCCAAAAAGCTTTTATAAGAAATACATATAAAGTTAAAAGTTCTCCTAATGGAAGAAGAATATATTTACAATGTAAAGGAGCAAAACAAACACATACATGTCAAAATAAAAAATCAATAAAATTGCAAGATATGGAAAAAATATTACTAGATGCTATCAATGATTTGTTAAAGAAATATTATGATAAAGAGCTGTTACAAGAACAATATAAAAAGCTAAAAATTAATAATATTAATCTTGAACAAATAAAAATATTAGAAAATGAAAAAAATAATATTAATAAAAAAATAGAAGAAAATAAAAGTTATTATAGAAAATTATATGAGGATAAAGTAAAAGGAATAATAACTGATGATATGTTTAAAATGTTATCTTCTGATTATTTAAAAGAAATTGATACAATGATAAATAGAGAAAAAAAATTAGATGAAGAAATTATACATTATAAGCAAACTGAAGATAATAAAAAGCAAACATCTGAAGTGTTAAAAAAATATAATAAAATTACGAAACTAAATAAAGTTATAGTTGATGAATTTATTGATAAAATTTATATTGGTTCTTATGATAAAGAAACAAATACAAGAAATATAAATATAGTATGGAATTTTTTAAATTAATAAAATAATATTCGGGATACGCTGGGGCCACCATGACCTGCATCTATAACAACTTGTAAATTATTCATTTCCTCACCTCTACATTAAAATATGTAAAAATGCCTATTTTGTGACAAGAATCAAATGTTTTTTCGATGTCTAATTAAAGTTTTAATAAATCTAAAACTAACTCTAATCGTTGCGATAAAAATTCCTAAATATAAATCATTTATAACATCTTTTTCACTGGTGAAAAAATCAGATTTTACCATAAATCTTTGAAGCGGAGAAAAACATTTAAAAAGGTCTAAATCTTTATAAGTGATTACTTTGTGTTTTTTGTAAACAGCGTCACAGTAAAATAATTTACAAGCTAAATTTTTAGTTGGGCAAAGACCATTTGTTTGATATTTACAAATACGACAACAACCATTAATTTTATCAGATTTACTTAATCTTTGAGCTAAACATTTCCCGTCAATAAATTCGCACATGTTTTTATTTTGATAATAGTTATCAAGCTTTTGACATAGGGTTTGATATATATAAGTAATTCTGTTTTTTCTTTTTTTAATGTTTAAAGCTGTAATAATTTCATTAAGTTCTTTATTATCTTTATTTAATTTAAATTTAGTAAATCGAAAAATAAAAGTTCGGTATAAAGGAATTCTCTTTTTAAATTTTATAATATCTTTGTCATTATCTATTTTTATTACCATCTAACCACCAACAATATTATAACAAATTTATTCAATAATACTAGATTTTATTTAAAAAAAATGCGATAATAATATTGGTGATAATATGAAATTAAAAAAAGTAAAAGAACATATTTTTAGAGAGTATGATATTCGTGGTATTTATGGTGAGGATTTAGACGAAGATGTAGCTTATACAATTGGCAGAAGCTTTGGTACTTATATTAAAGGAAGAGAAGAAGTTAAAGTATTAGTTGGTCATGATAATAGAACTTCTTCACCAGTTCTTGCAGAGGCATTAATTAAAGGAATAACCGATAGTGGAATGAATGTTATTGACCTTGGCCTTGTTACTACACCAATGTATTATTTTGCGAGAAAATACTATAATATAAATCCTGGAATAATGATAACTGCTAGTCATAATCCTAAAGAATATAATGGATTTAAGCTTGCTTTTGACGATTTTGGCAATGCTTATGGTGAATATATTGAAAGTTTTAAATTGTTTACGAATAATTTAGAGTTTGATACTGGTGAAGGAAAAGAAATAAAAGCGGATATTAAAGAGGCTTATATTAAAAATTTAAAAGAACATATTTCTTTAGGACCAAAAAAAGTAAAAGTAGTTATTGATTGTGGTAATGGGACTGCTAGTACTTTTATAAAAGATATTTTTAAAGAATTTAATGTTACAGCCGAGTATATCTATTGTGATAGTGATCCTGATTTCCCAAATCATATTCCTGATCCTTCGGTAAGTGAATATATGGAAGATTTAGGTAAAAAAGTAGGGGAACTTAAGTTTGATCTTGGCATTGGAATCGATGGCGATGCTGATAGAGTTGGCGTAGTTTTAGAAAATGGTAAATTTATTAGTGCCGATATAATTATGTTACTTATATATCGAAATTTAGTAAGGACGATGAAAACTAAAAAAGCTTTGTTTGATGTTAAATGTTCAAGAACCTTAATTGACGAAGTAAAAAAATTAGGCCTTGAACCGGTTATGAATAGAACAGGTAATAGTTACTGTAATAAAAAAATGCAGGATGGTAATTTTGATTTTGGTGGTGAATATTCTGGTCATTTATTCTTTAGAGACCGTTATCAAGGTTTTGACGATGGCATATATGCGGCTTTAAGAATAATTGAAATACTATCAAAAACCGATAAAAAAATAAGTGAATTAATAGAAGGTATTTCAAAATACTATTCGACTGGTGAAATAAAGGTCAAAGTTAGAGAAGATAATAAATTTCAAATAGTTGAAAAGTTAAAAGATTATGTAACCCAAAAAGGTTATAACTATGAAAATATCGATGGTATTAGAGTGGAATTTCCTAATGCCTGGGCTTTAATTAGAGCTAGTAATACAGGACATAATTTAACGGTTAGGTTTGAAGCTAGTACTGAAAAAGAATTGAAAAAACTCGAAAAAGAATTTATGGATAAAATAAATGAGATAACAAAAACTACTGATTAAATTTCAGTAGTTTTAATTAAGGCTATTTTTAATAAAAGAATCAAATAAAGGGTGACACCTAGTAGGTCTACTTTTAAATTCAGGGTGAAATTGACAACCAATAAAATGTTTGTGATTAGGTAGTTCAATAATTTCTACTAAATCACTAGCTTTGTTAATTCCAGAAATAACTAAACCATTTTTTTCTAATATTTTGCGGTATTCGTTATTAAATTCATAGCGGTGCCGATGTCTTTCTTTAATATCTTCACATTTATAATCATTATAAGCAAGAGTTCCTTTTTTTAAATGACAGTCGTAATTTCCAAGTCTTAAAGTTCCGCCCATATTTATAATGTTTTTTTGTTCAGCCATTAAATCGATAACAGGGGTTTTACATAAACTACTAAATTCTCTAGAATTAGCTTCTTTTAAATTACAAACATTTCTAGCAAACTCGATAACTGCTACCTGCATACCTAAACAAATACCTAAAAATGGAATATTATTTTCCCGGGCGTATTTAGCGGCTTTAATCATACCTTCTATACCTCTTTGACCAAAACCTCCAGGAATAATAATCCCTTTAGTATTTTTGAAAATTTTCTTTAAATCAGGATTATCTTCTAATTTTTCACTATCAATCCAGTTAATATTAATTTTTGTATTGTATTTATAACCCGCATGTTTTAAAGCTTCAGCGATAGAAATATAAGCATCGTGTAATTCGGTATATTTACCAACTAAAGCAATTTCTATTTCTTTTTTTAAATTATCTGTTGTTTCAATTAACTTTTTCCATTCGGTTAGATTAGCTTTTTTAACGTCTAAATTAAACTGTTTTAAAATAATTTCGTCAGCTTTTTGTTTATAGTAATTAATTGGTATTTGATAAATATTTTTAACGTCAATAGAATCAATAATATGTTCTTTTGGAATACTACAGTATAAAGCAATTTTATTTTTTAAATGATTGTCTAATGCAATAGGACTTCTAGTTACAATCATATCTGGCTGAATACCTAATCCCCGAAGCTCGATAACAGAATGCTGGGTTGGTTTGGTTTTAAGTTCGTCAGATCCATAAATGAAAGGAACTAAAGTAGTGTGGACAAAGAAAGTATTTTCTTTTCCTTTTTCGTTTTGAATTTGTCTTAAAGCTTCAATAAAAGCTCCAGATTCAATGTCGCCAATAGTTCCGCCAATTTCGGTAATAACAATATCGGCTTTACTAGTAATACCAGCTTCATAAACTTTATTTTTAATTTCATTAGTAATATGTGGTACTATTTGCACAGTGGCTCCTAAATAGTCTCCGCGTCTTTCCTTTTCGATTACCGCACTGTAAATTTTTCCAGTTGTAATGTTTGAAGTGTAATTTAATTCTTCGTCGATAAATCTTTCATAGTGACCTAAATCAAGATCAGTTTCTGACCCGTCAGCAGTAACAAAAACCTCGCCATGTTGAAAAGGACTCATCGTTCCAGGATCAACATTAATATAAGGGTCAAACTTCTGCATAAATACTTTATAGCCTCTAGATTTTAAAAGTAGGGCTAGGGAAGAGGCTGTAATACCTTTGCCAAGGCCTGATACAACTCCACCAGTTACGAATACGTATTTTGTCATAAATACCTCCTAAAAAACAAAAAAATATTCTCATGAGAGAACATTCGGCTCTTTTTAATTGTATCACATATATATTAGAATGTTAATAAAAATTAATTATTTTTGTAAAGAAAAAGTCTTGTAAGCCAAGACTAAATGAACAAATATGGTGCCACAAGTAGGAATCGGACCTACGTTAAGGCATTACCATTGCCTCGTAATACCATTATACTATTGTGGCAATACAAGGTAATTATATCAGAAAAAAAGTTAGAAGTAAATAAATTTTCATTAATTTTTCTTTTAAAACTTTTAATAAAGGTAACTATTAATTACCGGACATTTTCTTCCAAATATGTCATTATATTAAGTGGGTGATATATATGACAGCATTTAAACGCAAATTTAAGTTTGATAAAGATTATATGGAAAAAATATCAGCTAATATTAAAAAGTACCGTAAAGAAGCGGGAATTACACAAGAACAATTAGCGCTTGATGTTGAACGTTCATATGACTTTATGCGTCGGCTGGAATTTAAAAAAGGTAAAGTTGGGTGTTCTATTGAAACATTATATCGTATTGCGGTGGTTCTTGGACAACCTATTGATAACTTTTTTAAAGATCCAGATAAAAATTAAGCTTACTTTTATAGTAAGTCAGACTGTTGACAAATAGGTAAATGAAATTACTTATTTGTCTTTTTTTGTAATATTATAATAAAATTTCAATATAAACACATAGTTTCTGTTATATGTTTAATGATGAAAGGCGAACTTCTTTAAATTCATACACGCATAAAGGAGAGTCAACTCACGGTGGACTCTTTCTTTTGTTCTAAAGTAGGTTTTCCGTAAACCATACTTCATTTTGCCATCAGCAAAAACCCGTTCTATATGTTGGGGCCTTTGCTTATATATTTCTTTTACATCTAAATGATGTCTATATTCATTAGCCATTTCTTTATACTCCTCCCATACATGTCTTAATACTTGTTTATTTTTCCCTTTTGTACATTTTTCTTTAAAAGGACAATTTTTACAGTCTTTACTATTAGCTTTGTATGAAAGGTAGCCTTCTTTACTTATTTTTCCAGTTGGTATTAAATCTTTCCCATTTGGGCATATATAAATATCATTATATTCATCATATACAAACTCATATTTTTTAAAATATCCTTTCCGATATCCTTTTCTTGTATATGGAAAAGCGGGTATCATTTCTAAATCTATTATTGTTTTACAAATATGTGATGTTAAATATGCAGCATCTCCAACAAAATAATCAATTTCTAACAAATCAAAATGTCTGCTTAAATTATCAAATGATTGATAAAATGATACTGAATCATGTACATTACTTCCATTTGTGTCTACTGTTAAAATGTAATTATGGTTATCACATATGACACTTGTATTATATCCAAACATTTTTTCTTTATCACTTTTATAAAGCATTCCAGCATCTTTATCAACATCACTTACAATTATTTCTTTTTCTCCAATAACTTCTTTAGTATCTACTTCTTCATTACAGTTAACGATTTTTTGAACTTCTTCTAAATACTCATTATCAGTTAATTCTTCGTCTTTTAATCCTTTTAAAGCTATTTCTAAATCAAGTTCTTTTTGATATTTTTTGGCTTCTATTTTTACTATTTCTTTATGATTTTTCTTTTTATTAGCATAAGCTTTGGTATGCGTTGAATCTATATATACAGCTGTCATATCTAAACAATTCCAGTCTATTAATAATTCTATTACTTTATCAAATACAGTTTGTAATAAATCCTTTTCTAATTTACAAAACTTTCTTTTATAATTTTGAGAATACGTAGAATGATCTGGAACTTTTTCATTTAAATTATAACCTATAAACCAACGGTATAAAGTATTATATTTTAAATTTTCATATGTTCTTCTTAAACTATCTTCATTAAAAAGGAACTTTAATATATGAATCTTCACTAAAACTACTGGATCGATACTTTTTCGTCCAACTTTTGAATATAGTTTTTCTACTTCTTCATATACAAAGTTCCAATCAAAATATTTTTCTATTACTCTTAAGAAATGATCTTGTGGCACCATTTCTTCTAAATTTACTATTTCACTTGAATATTGTCTTTTTGGTCTTTTGGTCATTGCCATATTTATCAACTCCTTACTATAACCACTTATATTATACCATTTTTTCATTAAAAAAGCGAGAATTGACAATGACTTTTTGGTTATAATAAGGCATTTTTCTCGCATATTCATTATATCATTTTTTCCTCTTTTTGAAAAGACTGTTGACCTAATTTGTCAACAGTCTGGCTTACTTTTATAGTAAGTTTTTCTTTTTAATTTTTTCGAAATCTGTTATAATGGTTTTAGGATGGAGGTATTTGGTTATGAAAATTAGTTTTTTAAATAGTTATTTAGATGGTAAAATAGAAACCTATGATAAAAAAGAGGCTTTAAAAAAATGTGGAAAGATTGCTAGTATTTGTTATAGTAAAAACGGCCTTGAAACAGCTAGAAATGAAAAACCTGAAAAAACTTTAAATAGAGTTAATTTAACTTTAGATAGTGGACATCATAGTATTTATGACCACGAAGTGATTAGCCTTTATATTGAAGATATTCCTAAAATTTTGGCTATGGTTATTAACAATGAAAAAATGTATACAACTAGTGAGAAATCAGAAAGATATGTTAAACACAGTAATAGTGACGAAATTGATGTAAGATTATATTTTAAATGGGTAGAATTGTTAAAAGCAGAAATAGCTAAAAAATACGGAAATGTTTTTTCTGAACGTAAAATTGAAAAATTAGCTTTAGAAAATGCTCGTTATTTTATTAGCGTTTTTACACCTAAAAATATGGTTTATACGACATCTTTAAGACAGTTAAATCAGTTAGTAGCGATGATGAAAAAATATATGGAAAAAGAAAATAAAACTGATTTTGACGAAAAACTTGAAAGTAGTATGCAGGAATTTATTATTCATTTAGACTGGCTTGGCGTTTTAGACGAAAGATTAATGAAAAATAATAAAAATAGAAAGTTATCGCTTTTTGGTGAACGAAAAATTGAGGAGCATTTTGGCGATACTTATAGTACTAACTACGAAGCAAGTTTAGCTTATTTAGCGCAGGCTCAAAGACACCGGACTTTAGATTATCAAATGATTATGCCAAGTAGTTTAAAGTTTTATGTTCCGGTAATTGTTGCTGAAAATGATAAACTTCAAAGTTTATGGGAAAGTGATTTTAAGTTAGTTAGGCATAAAGTGCCGCAGGGACAGTGTGTTTTAATTGCTGAAAAAGGTTCTTATGAGAATTTTATTTTGAAAGCTTATGAAAGATTATGTACTGACTCCCAGCTTGAAGTTTTACTTCGGACTAAAGATACGTTAGATAAATATTATGATTCTTTAGCCGAAAATAGTCCTTTAAAAGAAGATTTAGAAAAATATACACATGGAGCTAGATGTACTTTTCCAGGTTATGAATGTACTAATGATTGCCATTATTTGCCAGGGAAAAAGTTAATTCGCAAAATTTAAGCGATTTTTTTCGATAAATTTTTACATTTACTTTTCATTTACAAAAAAATATAGTATAATTAGTTGTAGACTGTAGGAGATGATGGTATGGAGCATGTTTACACCAGCATAGATATCGGTAGTGATGCGATAAAGGTTGTTGTTTGTGAACTTACCAAAAATCGCTTAAATTTACTAGCAACTACTAGTACTAAAGCTATGGGCATAAAAAGAGGGTTAATTGTTGACCCCAAAAAAGCTAGTGCTAGTATTTCTAAAGCATTTGCGGAAATCGAAGATATGCTTGGCATTGAAATAAAAAAAGTTATTGCTTCTGTACCAACTTATTTTGCGGAATATACAGTGGTAAACAGTCAGGTACCAATTAATGGTGAAATGGTTACAGCTAAAGATATAATGGAAGCTTATCGTAAAGGTATTCGCAAAAACATTTTACCTGACCATGAATTTGTTAATATGTTACCAATTGATTTTAAAGTTGATGGTAATATAGTAGAGGATCCGAAAGGAAAAAGTGGTAAAACTTTAGATACCAGAGCAATTATGGTTACGGTACCAAAGAAAAATGTTTATTCGGTAGCCAGTATTTTAGAAGGATTAGGAATTGAGCTTGTCGATATTGCAACAGGCAGTATTACGGATTTAATTGCTTATAAAAATAGTAAACTAAATAATATTGGTATGGTAATAAACATGGGGGCTGAAACTACCAGTATTAGTTTATATAACCGGGGTCTTGCTATTAATAGCCGGGTTATCGATATGGGTGGTTTTGACATTGACAAGGAAATTGCTTATAAATTTAAAGTAAACCTTGACGAAGCTAAAAGAATAAAAGAACGGTTCGCACTAGCATATTCTCATAATGCTGATGTTAATAATTTATATGAAATTATTACTGACGACAAAAGAAAAATTAGAATTAGTCAATTAGAAGTTTCGAGATTAGTAGAAAATGAATTAACTGAATTATTAGAAATTGTTAAAGAAGAAATGAGTAATTTGACTAATAAACCATTGCAGTATATTATTATCACTGGTGGCTTAAGTAATTTAGAAAATATCGAATATTTATGTCATAAAGTATTAGGTGACAAAGTTAGTATTGGAAAGATTAAATTAATTGGGGCAAGAGATAATAAATATAGTACAGCAATTGGTAATATCATTTATTTTATTGGAAATTTAAAATTAAAAAGTCATGAATATACTATGATAAGTCGTGATGATATGGAAGTGCTATCAACCCCAAATAAACATTTGGTAAGCACATCTAATGATACAATGCTCGGTAAAGTATTTGGGTACTTTTTCGGGGAATAGGAGGAATTATAAATGTTTGGATTAGAAATGGATCAATTAGCAAGAATTAAAGTAATTGGAATTGGTGGTGGCGGTGGTAATGCCGTTAATAGAATGATTGAATCAGGTGTACAAGGTGTTGATTTTATTGCTGCAAACACAGATTTACAGGTTTTAAATAACTCTTTAGCAGAAACAAAAATACAAATAGGTTCAGAACTTACTAATGGACTTGGAGCCGGAGCTAACCCTAAAATAGGTAAAGAAGCAGCTTTAGAATCTAAAAATGAATTAGAGGAAGCTTTAAAAGATACAGATATGGTATTTATTACTTGCGGAATGGGTGGTGGTACTGGAACTGGTGCAGCGCCAGTTATTGCTGATATCGCCCAAAGTAAAGGTGCTTTAACTGTTGGTATTGTTACTAAACCATTTTCATTTGAAGGTAAAAAAAGAATGCAACAAGCATTAGAAGGTATTGACGAATTAAAGAAACATGTAGATACTTTAATTGTTGTTCCAAATGACCGCTTAAGAGAAATTATTGATAAATCAACTCCATTATTAGATTCTTTTAAAGAAGTAGACAATGTTTTAAGAAGAGGTGTTCAATCTATTTCAGATTTAATTGCTGTAGCTGGACTTATTAATCTAGACTTCGCTGATGTTAAAGCCGTTATGGAAAAAAGAGGTAACGCTTTAATTGGTATTGGAGCTGGAGTAGGTGAAGATAGAGCTGTTGAAGCAGCTAATCAAGCTGTTCTTTCTCCGCTTTTAGAAACTAGTATTGATGGAGCTACTGACGCTATTATTAATGTAACTGGTGGACCTAATTTAACTTTATTTGAAGTAGAAGAAGCGGCTGAAGCTATTAGAAAATCTGCTGGAGGCGATTTGAATACTATTTTTGGAGCAGTTATTAACGAAAATTTCACTGACGAAATTATTGTAACTGTTATTGCTACTGGTTTTGAAGACGACACCAAGGAATTAGCGCATGCTAGCAGCGATGTAAATTCTATTTTAGAAGATAACGATGATTCTGCTATTCCTTTATTCTTGCGAAAAAGAGGACTTTAATATAAATATTAATTTATATGAAATATAGTATATTCTATTAAGAAGGTACTTTCTATAGCACAGTTTATTTGAAACTGTGTTTTTTATACAATAGGAAAGTCATAAATTTCTTTAAAAAAAAATAAATCCATGATATAATTATGTCATTAAAACATATTGAGGTGATTGTAATGTTTGAAAATTTAGGGGATAGACTACAAAGTGCTTTAAATAAAATAAAAGGTTATGGAAAAATAACTGAAGATAATATTGGTGAAGTTACAAGAGAAATAAGGCTTGCTTTATTAGAAGCTGATGTTAACTATAAAGTAGTTAAAGAATTTATTAACAATGTAAAAGAAAAAGCATTGGGTGAAGAAGTTGCTAAAAGTTTAAAACCGGGCGAAGTTTTTGTTAAAATTGTTAAAGATGAACTAGTTGATTTACTAGGTAAAGAAGATGAGCCTTTAATAGTAGTAAAACCAATGACTATTGTAATGATGGCGGGTCTTCAAGGTAGTGGTAAAACAACTACGGCGGGGAAACTTGCTAGATTAGTTAGAAAAAAATATGGTTTAAAACCATTGCTTGTTGCTTGTGATGTTTACCGTCCAGCCGCTATCGACCAGTTAAAACAATTAGGAAAAGAACTTAATATTGAGGTTTATAGTGAAGGTAAAGGTAATCCAGTTGAAATTGCGAAAAATGCTGTTAATTATGCTAAAGAAAAAGGCTATAATTATGTTTTAATCGATACTGCTGGAAGATTACATATTGACGAACCTTTAATGGAAGAACTTCAAAAAATAAATGAAATAGTTAATCCTAATGAAATATTATTAGTTGTCGATAGTATGACTGGTCAAGATGCTGTTAATGTAATTACAGGTTTTAACGAAAAGTTACCTTTAACGGGAGCCGTGCTAACTAAACTTGATGGTGATACCAAAGGTGGAGCGGCTTTATCAATTAGACATTTAACTAATATTCCTATTAAATTTATTGGTGTTAGTGAAAAAATGGATGGATTAGAAGCTTTTTATCCAGAAAGAATGGCTAATAGAATTTTAGATATGGGCGATTTAATGGGTATGATTGAAAAAGCTGAAGGTTTGATGGACGATAAAGAAGCTTTAAAAGCGGCCGAAAAAATGCAAAAAGGAAAATTCGATTTAGAAGATTTTTTAACTCAATTAAATCAAATAAAAAAACTAGGGCCACTGGAAAATATTTTAAAAATGTTACCTGGAGCTAAAAAAATGGGACTTAATAATGTAAATATTGATCCTAAACAAATGGCTCATATCGAAGCAATTATCCTATCAATGACTCCAAAAGAAAGAAGAAATCCTGATATTTTAAAAGCTAGTCGGAAAAGAAGAATCGCTGCTGGTAGTGGCCGAAGTGTTGAAGAAGTAAATAGATTATTAAAACAGTTTGAACAAATGAAAACAATGATGAAACAGTTTAAAAACGGAAATTTTAAAATGCCATTTTAAAACAATGGCTTAAAAACCATTGTTGTTAAAACCACCGCAGCATCCTGGATCATTGTTTATAACTTGATTTTCTTCAGAACAAGTATACTGCGGAGTATAAGTGTGATTATAAATGTGTTTGTTAATTACATGAGTATGAATTGGGCAAATATGATTAACTTCGTGACAGAACTGTCTTTCTACACATTTATTAATTGCTGGTTCAATAACTGGACAGTTTGGTTCACAGTTATTTTGACACATACAGTTTTTCTTAAACATTTCTTTTCCCCCTATCTACACTATCATATGACTATGTAAAAAAAGTAAGTAAGCTATCTGTCACAGGTATTAAGGAATTTATCGTAGAAGAAAAGAACTAATTTGTTAGTTCCTTATAAACATCTTCTACTTTTTTTAACGTTTGTTTTTGACTATATTGTGGTTTTAAATGTAAATGGAAATGTTTAACTTCCTGAAGTAAACCATTATTTTGGACTAAAGTAAGACCTTCGGCCTTTAATTTTTCTCTTAATAATTTATCAATTTTTTTAGTTATTTCAAATATATGATTTAAAGTTTCTTTATCCATATCATAAATATCTAAAATATGTTTTTTAGGAACAATTAAAGTATGACCGTTAACATCAGGATTAACATCTAAAAATACTTTAACAACCTCGTCTTCATAAATCGTATAACTAGGAATTTCACCGTTTATTATTTTACAAAAAATATCCATTCTATCACACCTTTCAAAAGTATTATACTCCATATAAAGAAAAAGAGCAATTGCTCTTTTGTGAATATCTGCGAATATTCTAATATATATTGAGACCTTTTTTTGGAAAATATGCAAAAAAATGATAAAATATAATTAGAAATTAAATTTACTAGAACTTTGTTATTATCAAATTTAATTGATTTAATATAATATTGTTAGGAGGTATAACTAATGAGAGAAGATTTTAAACTTTTACAAACTGGTCTTATCTATTTTGATAATGGAGCTACGACTTTAAAACCAATTGTTTTATCAGAAGCTTTAAGTGATTATTATAATTTTTATAGTTCTAACGCTCATAGAGGTGACTATAGTATTAGTCTTAAAGCTAGTACAATGTATGAAAATACAAGAAAAAAAGTTAAAGACTTTATTGGCGCTACTTATGAAAAAGAAATAGTGTTTACAAGTGGATGTACGGATAGTTTAAATAAAATAGTTTTTGGCTATTTTAAATATCATTTACATAAAGGCGACGAAATTTTGCTTACTAAAAGTGAACATGCTTCAAATATTTTACCTTGGTTTGAATTAGCTAGTGAACTTGATTTAGTAATAAAATATATTCCGCTTGATAATAATCATAAAGTAACAATTGAAAATGTTAAAAATAGTATTACAGAAAAAACAAAAGTTATTTCTCTAGCGCATATAACTAATGTTGTTGGCGATGTAAGGCCAGTAAAAGAAATATGTGATTTCGCCCATAAACATAATATTTTAGTGGTCATTGATGGAGCTCAAAGTATTCCTCATATTAAAGTAAATGTTAAAGAAATAGATGCTGATTTTTTAACTTTTTCTGCACATAAAATGTGTGGGCCAACTGGAGTTGGTGTTTTATATGGTAAAGAAAAACTTTTAAAAGAAACGAGACCAATAATTTTTGGTGGGGGAATGAATAGTGAATTTACAACTGATGGCCGCCGAATATATAAAGAGATACCTGATTTATTAGAAGCAGGAACACCTAATGTTGCAGGAGTTATTGCTTTTGGTTATATTATCGATTATTTAAACAATATTGGTATGGATAATATTATGCGAAAAGAAAAAGAATTACGTGATTATTTGATTAAAAGTTTACAAAAATTACCGCAGATAAAAATTTATAATGAAAATAGTGAAAGTGCGATAATTGCTTTTAATTATTTAGATATATTTCCGCAGGATTTAGCTATTTATTTAGATAAATATAATATTTGTGTAAGAGCTGGAAGTCACTGCGCGAAAATGTTAAAAGAAGAATTAGCAATAAAAAATACTTGCCGAATTAGTTTATATTTTTATAATACCAAAGAAGAAATCGATTATTTAATTAAAGTTTTAAGTAATCCTAATATTAAAAATGAACTCTTTTAAACTTGAACAAATAAAAAAAATAATATATAATTAAGCTGGTGAACGAAATGAAAAAATGTACAATTTTATGTAATCCTAATAGTGGCTCTAATAATAAAGATAAAATAATTAATGATTTTACCAAGTTATTAAAAGAAAATAACTATGAAGCTAATGTTATTTATACCAAATATAGTGGTCATGCTAAAGAAATAGTTAAAGATTTAAAAAATACGGATTTACTTATTTCTTTAGGTGGTGATGGAACTTTTAACGAGGTTGTAGCAGGTAATATGCAAAGAGAAGAAAAACTTCTTCTTTCCCATATTCCGCTTGGTACAGCTAATGATTTAGGAGCAATGTTTGGAATGGGTAAAGATCCTGTTAATAATTTAAAATTAATTTTAAATGGAGTAGAGAGAACTCTTGATATATGTACAATAAATGGCCAACCATTTGTCTATGTTGCAGGACTTGGTAAATTTATTAACGTTGCTTACGATACACCTAGAAATTTAAAAAAACGTTATGGTTATCTAGCGTATTTAATAAATGGTGTAAAATCATTTTTTCAAAAAACTAGTTTATTTGAAGTTACTTATGAAACTAATGGGGAAGTTTGTAAAGGACTATATTCGTTTATTTTAATTTGTAATGCTAGTAGAATGGGCGGTTTTGATTTTTTTAAAGATGTTAAAATGAATGATGGATTAGTTGAAGTACTTTTTTCTAATATTGCGACCAAAAAAGATATTATAAAGAGTTTATATTATATGAAAACTACAGATATTAGAAAAGTACCAGGTTTTTACTTTTTTAGAACTAATCATTTAAAAATTACATTAGCTGAAGAACCAAGAAAATATTGGTGTATTGATGGTGAAAAATATAAAGATAAATCAAAAGTCTTTGATATTAAAGTAGCTGGAGGTATAAAAATGCTCCTTCCTAAAAGTGAAGTTAAAAATATATTTATTGACGAAGCAAATGACTAGTTTGCTTTTTTTTCTTTCATTTGATATAATTGTTTAAGATTTATATAAAAAAAGAAAGGAGAAAAAATGAGTAAAATTAAGATTTTTGCTTTAGGCGGTTTAAATGAAAACGGAAAAAATATGTATGTTGTTGAAGTTAACCGTGATATTTTTATTTTTGATGCCGGTCTAAAGTATGCAGACGATAAAATGCTTGGAGTAGATTATATTATTCCATCATTTGAATATTTAAAGAAAAATATAAGAAGAATAAAAGGGATATTTATTACGCACGGACATGACGAACATTTAGGAGCTTTGACTAATATTGTCAAAGAACTTCCAAATATCAAAATATATGCAACGGCTTTTACTTTAGAAATTATTAAGGAAGATTTTTTAGCTGAAGGACTTTCTTTAGATAATTTAATATTAATTAAGCCTCACCGAAAATTAGAGTTTGGAGAAAATGCTATTTTTCCAGTTTCTTTAACTCATACAGTTCCAGATACTGTTGGTTATGCACTTTATACAAGTGACGGGGTAATTTTTTATACGGGTAATTTTGTCTTTGACATGGCTGTTCATGGACCTTATAAGACAGATATTGGTAAACTAGCTTATATTGGTAAACAAGGTGTTTTATGTTTATTAAGTGAATCATTATATGCCGATAAAAAAGGTTTTACTTCACCTAATCACCGGACAAGGGCGGTAATTAGTGAAACTTTAAATAAAAATGAAGGCCGTATTTTATATAACATTTATCAGGCCCAGCTTTATAGAATTCAAGAACTTTTTAACGAAATAAAACTTACTGATAGAAAAGTTGTTATTATGGGTAAAAGATTAGAAACAATGATTTTAAAAGCTATTGATTTAAAATATTTAGATTTTGACCGTAAAAAAATAGCTTCTATCCATCATGTTAATGACGAAAAAGTTGTAGTTATCATTTCAGACGAAATGGAAAGACCTTTTTCTAATCTTTGGCGAATTGCTAGAGGCTATGATAAATTTGTTACTATTAACGAAGAAGATACCATTGTTTTTGCCTCACCAATATTAGATGGGATGGAAAGTAGTGCTACTAAACTTATGGATAGACTAGCTAAAATAGGCGCTAATGTGGTAACTTTACCAGAAAAAAAATACTTATCCCATCATGCTTCAAGCGAAGATTTAATGTTAATGCTTGATTTAATGAAACCAAAATATTATTTTCCTGTTATTGGTGAATATCGCCATCAAGTAGCTAATGCTGATGTGGCTAAAGCGATAGGGATGAGAGATGAAAATATTTTACTTAATTTAAATGGCGAAGTTGCTTATTTTGAAAATGGTAAATTAATTCCTAAAAATATGAAAGTACCAATTGACGATATTTTAATTGATGGACTTTCAGCTGGTGATGTTGGAGAACTAGTTTTAAAAGACCGTGAGCTTTTAAGTGACAATGGAATTGTTATTATAACGGCTACCCTTGATAAAGTAACTAAAAAATTACTTTCAGGGCCTGAAGTTCTTACTAGAGGATTTATCTTTGTTAAAGAAAATACCGAATTAATTAGAGAAACCGCTAAAATATCGTTAGATTTAATTAAAGAGCATACTAAATCTAGTCAAATAGATTTTGCTAAAATAAAAAACGAAGTGCGTGATAAAGTTGGTAAATATTTATATAAAGAAACTGAATGTAAACCAATGATTTT
The DNA here is from genome assembly GCA_944363935.1 of uncultured Bacilli bacterium. Lineage (GTDB taxonomy): Bacteria > Bacillota_I > Bacilli_A > RF39 > UBA660 > Coprosoma. Next base: position 7,425 of record CALVVT010000095.1, on the reverse strand, counting down.
AATCGTTATTGAAGAAGTTTAGGCTTCTTTTTTTAATTTTTAGCAGTGATAATATGAACCCAGTAACGGAAACAGTTTACGATATTACTGATAAAACACCTTTTGACTTACCAAACACGGAAGCTGCATTAAATACATATTTAAACGATACTTATTATAATAGTTTACCAGCAGAAGCTAAAGCTTTAATAACTAATTCTAATTATAGAATAGGGGTTTTAAGAAGAACTTCAGGGAACACTTTAGAAACAGAATTTCAGGAAGTTAATAATTTAATTTGGAATGGTAAAGTTGGTTTAATCGACGCCACAGAATATGTGAGAGCAAGTGTTAATTCTTTATGCATTCGGGCTTATGATTATTATAGTACCGAAGAATGTTATAATTCTCCAAATAATTATTTACATCTTTCTGATTTTGATTTATTTACAATTACCCCTTTTTCTTATGATAACTCTGGTTATATTTGGCGAATTCAAGATACTGGACGATTAATGGAAACCGGTGTTAGTAACGAAAGAGGTATAAGACCAGTTGTTACTTTGTCTTCTAACGCTGTAATAACTGGCGGTACAGGGACAAGTACTGATGCTTTTGTTTTATCATGATAAATGCAGCATTTCTGCATTTTTAAAGTAATAAAAAAGCCTTATTTTAAATAAACTGTAATAAGGTGAGAACATGGTAAAAAATAAAAATAAAGAAAAACCTAAATATATAAAATATTTAAATCGTTTGTTAATTTTAATTGTTATTTGTTTAATTAGTTTAATAGTTTTAAAAGGAAACCCTAATTTACAAGAAAAAGTTTATAAAACTGTTTTTCAAAATAACTTTAGTTTTGCTTGGATAAATGATTTATATGAAAAATATTTTGGTTCTTCTTTGCCATTTTTGAAAAAAGAAGAAGTAGAAGTTGTCTCTAATATCAAACTTGAGTATGAAAAGCAAACAAAGATTAAAAATGGAGTAGCTTTAACTTTTAAAGATAATTATGCGATTCCAGCTACTTCAAGGGGAATTATTATATTTGCCGGCGAAAAAGAAGGCTATGGTAATACCGTTATTTTACAAAGACCTGATAATGTTTTAGTTTGGTATAGTAATTTAGATACAATAGGTACTAGTTTATATGATTACCTCAAAGCAGGCGATATAATTGGAGAAGCTAAAGATAATACTTTAAATATGTATTTTCAAAAAGAAGGTGACTTTTTAAATTATAAAGACTATATTTAAAATTCATCCTTTTTATTATATAATGACCTTTATTGCCATGATAACAGGTAATATTAAAGGTTTTATATTATTTACTGTAATTATAATTATTCACGAACTAGGTCATATTTTAATGGCTTTATACTATAAATGGCACATCGAAAGAGTTTTGCTTTTACCCTTTGGAGCTTTAACTATCTTTCACGAAAAAATAAATAAGCCGTTAAAAGAAGAGTTTGTTATTTTAATTATGGGACCTATATTTCAGCTAATTGGAACTTATTTTTTAGTTAAATTTTATCCTGATGCTTATAATTATAGTTTAGCTATTTTAAGTTTTAATTTATTACCAATTTATCCATTAGATGGTTCAAAATTGTTAAATATTATTTTAAATAAATTAATTAGTTTTAAAAAAAGTCATTTAATAACTATATATATATCTTTTTTAACTATTATTTTATTAATTTTTAAAGTTAAATATAATTTATTAATGTTTTTAATTATTCTTTTTATAGGAATAAAAGTATATTTAGAGTATAAAGAACATGAAGATATATTTAATTTGTTCTTATTAGAAAGATATACTGGTAATTTTGATTTTAAAAAACATAAATATATAAAAGGGTTAAATTATAATAAAATGAAAAAAGATTATAAACATGTATTTAAAGAAAAAAATAAATATATTACTGAAAAAAATGCTTTGAAAAAAAGATTTGACTTTAAAAGTAAATTGTGATAAAATCTTTAATTGTGTAGAGCCTCACTCTACAACCGCACAAAAAAGGTTTTAAAGTGATAACTACCTTAATGGCGAGTCTTAGATTTTAAAGGAGGTACGAAAATGAAAGCAGTTATTGAAACCGGTGGTAAACAATATTATATTGAAAAGGGAACAATATTATATGTTGAAAAACTTGATGCTGCCGAAGGAGATACAATTAAGTTTGATAAGGTTTTAATGATTGATGGTAAAAGCGGAACACCTTATGTAAGTGGAGCTAAAGTAGAAGGTAAAGTTCTAAAACAAGGTAAAGCTAAAAAAATAGTTGTCTTTAAATATCGGGCAAAGAAAAAATATCGCCGAACTCAAGGACACCGTCAACCTTATACTAAAATAGAAATTACTACCGTTAACGCTTAAGTTTAAAATGATTAAAGTAATAATTAGTGATAAACAGATTAAAATAACTGGCCATGCGATGTATGACGATTATGGTAAGGATATTGTCTGTGCATCGGTTAGTAGTATTGTTATAACAAGTGTTAATTTAGCTTTAAAATTTAATGCTAAAGCGTTAAAATATACAAAACAAAAAGATGGACTTGTTATAGATATTTTAAGTGAGGATAAAATTACAAAAACAGTTATTTTAAATATGTTAGAGTTATTAAGGGAACTCGCACAAAAATATAAAAAAAATATTATAGTAAACGAGGAGGTGTAGTCTAATGTCATTTATGGAATTAGATATTCAGCTTTTTGCTCATAAAAAAGGACAAGGTTCAACTAAAAATGGTCGTGATAGCGAGTCAAAAAGATTAGGTGCGAAAGCCGCAGACGGAGAGTTTGTAACTGGCGGAAGTATTTTATATCGTCAGCGCGGAACTAAAATTTACCCAGGCGTAAACGTTGGTATTGGTAAAGACGATACAGTGTTTGCGAAAGTATCTGGAGTTGTTAAATTTGAACGTGTTGGTCGTAGCAAAAAACAAGTTAGTGTATATCCTAAAGAAGCTTAATTGCTTCTTTTTATATTGTCACCAACTTGATATTTGATTTTATTAATTGGAAATTCGTAAGTATAATAAACATTTTTTTGTGGTAAAACTATTTTCCAAGGTTTTAAATTATAAATAATTTTAAGAATATTGTTGTTTTTATCAGTTAAAACAACGTCAATTGGCATTCGCATAAAAAAGGTATGAATACCATTACATTTAAGTCTTATTCCATAATTTATATTTTTTTTAAACATTAATCCTTTAAAATTATTCCAAAAACCATTAATTTCAATTATTTTCATTTTTCTTTTCCTTTCATACTTTATTTTATAATAAAAAGTATGTTATAATCAATATATAGTAGGTGAAAATATGAAAAAAGAAAGTAAAAGTTCATAACTTGCTTTTTAATTAAAAATATTTTATAATGTAATAAATATAAGTGGTTTTAGGAGGAAAAAATGAGTAGATTAAATAGTAAGGGACAAGCTCTTGTCGAATATTTGTTAATTATTGCTGTTATTAGTGTTATCGTAGTTAGTATTGTTAAAATATTTGGTGGCTATCTTCGGGATTCGATGACTAAAACTTCTTGTGAGTTAGTTGATAAAGAATATGTTGAAGGTGAAAATCCTGGTGAGGGAAGATGCGAATAAATTAGCTTTTTTTAAGGAGGGTTTATGAGTTTACTAAAAAAATCAAACTGGTGGTTATGGATATTATTTTATCTTGGAACAGCTGGCGTTTCAGTTTTCTTTTTAGGTGCTTTACTTAATGTTTATCAAAAAAATGCTTGGTATACTAAATGGTATTACTGGGTTTTAGGTATTATTTTATTTTTCTTTCCAGCTAGTATTATGTTAGTAATATTTTACTTACAAACTTTAGTTAGTGTTTGTAAAAAATTAAATGTTCCGGGAACAGAACTATACGCTTATCCATATGTTTGGATTCTTTCGATAATTATACCGGTAATAGGTTGGGCTTTTTTAATTATTTTATTAATCTATGTTCATATTTGGAGTTTAGTTAAATTATATCAAGGTAAAGGAGAAAAATACATAAAATAGTTACTATTTTTCTTTTTTTATGGTAAAATTATTTATGTGGTGATTAAAATGCAAAATAGAAGTGAACTTCGCAAACAATGTATGACTATTTTATATCAGATTGAAGTTTATGGTAATAACCATATTCCTTATGAAGTAGACGATATTATTAAAGAAGTATCAGTAATCGATAATGAGTTTATTAAAGATGTTGTATATGGTGTTTTAACTTATCAAAAAAACATCGACGAAATTGCTAATAAGTATTTAGATGGTTGGACAATTGATAGACTAGGTAATACCGATAAAGCAATTTTACGAATGGCAATATTTGAACTACTTTATACCAAAACCCCAGAAATTGTTGTTATTAATGAAGCTATTGAACTAGCTAAATCTTATAGTGACGATAAAGTAAGAAAAATGATTAATGGAGTTTTAGATAAAATATATCATAGTGAGGATTATGCAGAATAAATATTTAACAATAACAGCTATTACTAGATATTTAAAAGCTAAATTTGATAGTGACGATAATTTAAGAATGGTTTTTTTAAAAGTTGAAATATCTAATTTTAAAGCTCATACAACTGGTCATATGTATTTTTCTTTAAAAGACGAAAATAGTAAAATTAATGCGATAATGTTTAGAAGTAATGCTAGTAAATTAAATTTTATGCCAGCTGATGGTTCTAAAGTTTTAGTAGCTGGTAGAATAAGTGTTTATGAAGCAACAGGTGGTTATCAAATTTATGTCGAAGAAATGCTTGAAGATGGAATGGGAAATTTACATGTAGCTTTTGAAAAATTAAAAAAAGAATTAGCTAAAGAAGGTTTATTCGCTCCTGAACATAAAAAAAAGATTCCTAAAATTCCTAAAAGAGTAGGAATTATTACCGCTAGTACGGGGGCCGCTGTTAGAGATATAATAACAACGATAAAGAGAAGATTTCCTATTTGTGAAACAATTTTATTTCCGACTTTAGTACAAGGGGAAAATGCTAAAGACGATATTGTCCGAAATATCGAAAGAGCTAAAAATTATGATTTAGATGTTTTAATAGTTGGTAGAGGTGGCGGCTCAATTGAAGATTTATGGCCTTTTAATGAAGAAGTAGTTGCGCGAGCTATTTATAACTGTGAAATTCCAGTTATTAGTGCAGTTGGCCACGAAATAGATTTTACAATTAGTGATTTTGTAGCCGATTTAAGAGCTCCAACCCCAACAGCCGCTGCGGAAATGGCTGTTCCTAATATGCTTGATCTTACTAAATACATTAAACAACTAGCGATTAGACTAAATGAAGCTGTTAATAAAAAAATAAAATATGAAAAACTTTATTTAGAAACCATTAAAAATTCTTATGTTTTAAAAACTCCAATGGTGATGTATGAAAATAAAAAACAAACAATTTCTCTTATGGCAGAAAAATTAAATACTTTAATTATGAATAAAGTAACTAGAGAAAAAGAAAAATTAACTAGTTTACGTCGTCATTATATATTAAATAATCCGGAAATACTTTATCAAACAAAAAAAGAAAGTATCGCATCGATAGCAAAAAGAATAACTGAACTTTTTTATAATAATTTAAAAGTTAAACAGTTAAAACTAGATTACTTAAAAAATAATTATATTTTAAAAAGTCCAGAAAAATTATATGAAAAACAGCAAATAAAATTGGCTGGAATTATTGATAAGTTAGAGCTTTTAAATCCTTTAAAAATAATCAGTAGAGGATATAGTGTTACTTATAAAAATGATAAAATAGTTAAAAGTTTAAAAGAAATAAAAATTGGTGATGCTTTGAATATTAAAGTAACCGATGGTTTTATTGAAACAAAAGTATTAGAAATGAAGGAGGATAAATGATGGAAAAAAAATTTGAAGATAAAGTAAAAGAACTTGAAACAATTATTTCAGAACTTGAAAATGGTGAAGTATCTTTAGACGAATCGATTGAAAAGTATACTAAAGCCATGAAACTTGTTAAAGAATGTGATAGTGAACTTAAAAATATAGAAGAAAAAGTAAATAAAATTGTAACAGAAGATGGCTCTTTAGAAGATTTCGAACCTGAAAACTAACTCTTGACGTAGTTAGTTTTTATCTTTATAATTATAAATAGGTGAATGATATGAAAAAAGGATTTACATTAGTAGAGTTACTAGGAGTTATTGTTATTTTAGCTGTTATATCGATGATTGCAGTACCGCTTATTGATAGAAGTATTAATGAGAGTGACGAAGATTTATATAATACTCAAATGAATCAAATATTAAAAGCGGCGAAAAATTATTATGCCGAAAATTTGGAAAAATTAAATAGTGTTGGTGAGACCTGCAACGATGAATGTAATTCTGATTGCTGCGTTACTTTAGGAGCTTTACAAAAAGGCGGCTATTTACCAACTGAAGTTGACAATCCGAAAACTGGAGAAACGTTTAAGCCTAATGAAATTGTTGTCCTAGTGACCAAAATTGGCCAGCATTTCGAATATAAAGTAGTAGATAAATCTGAAGAAAATGGGTCTGAAAATTAATGAAAGGTTTTACTTTACCACAGGTAATAGCGCTTATTTTCCTTATTTTAATAGGCAGTTTAATAATTATCTTTATTATAAATTTACTTCCTGAAGAAAAACCTAATTATGTCGTTTATGAAAAAAGTGATAAACCTGAAATAATATTAAATGGTGGTTATGTCGTTTATACTGAAATGAATAAAGAATATGAAGAATTAGGCGCTAAAGCATTTACTAAAGATGGAAAAAATATATCGAATAAACTTGAAACTTTTATTTATGAAGAAAATAGATTAAGAAGTGAAATCGATACTAGTAAATTTACAACTTACCGTGTTTTTTATAGTGTAAGTTATAAAGGTAAAATAACATCTGTAAGTAGAGTAGTTAAAATAATTGACACAGAAGGCCCTAAAATAACTTTACCAACAACACAAACTATTTCGGTAAATGAGGTAAGTAATTACGATTTACAATCAGGAGTTAAAGTTACTGATAATTCTGGCGAATATGATTTAAAATACGATAATACTTTAAAAGAAAAAGTTGGGGATTATATTATAACGTATACAGCAACCGATAAATCAGGTAATAAAACAGTTAGAAAAAGATTAATTAAAGTAGTGTAGGGGGATTTAAATGTTTGAAAAAATAAAAAACTATTTAAAATTAATAAGAGTTACTCATTATATTAAAAATGGCCTTATCTTTTTACCTTTGTTTTTTAGTGGTTTATATAAAGATGTTAATAATATATTTATTTGTCTGTTAGGCTTTGTTTTATTTTCTTTAACAACTTCAATTGTCTATGTTTTTAACGATATTTGTGATATTGAAAAAGATAAACTTCATGAAGTAAAAAAACACCGGCCCCTTGCTTCAGGGGTAGTTAGTAAAAAAGAAGC
>CALVVT010000094.1 GCA_944363935.1 uncultured Bacilli bacterium | reverse complement strand
CAGTAAAAAAGAGTAAAAAATAAAAAGCGTAAAAAACAAATAAAACAATGGTAATAAAATGGATAAATCAAATTTTTAATTTTTTTCTTCGCAAAACATGGAAAATAAATACACGACAAAAGAACATAAAAAATTATGTCAAAAATTTTTCAAAAAATAGTGATTTCAAAGAACAAATAGTGTATAATTTAAGTATCAAATCTTAATTGAAAATTTGTTTCTAATTTATTAAGATTTGAGTTGGTTGAAGTAAGTGCGTTTAGTATAAGGCGGCTTACTTCTTTTGTTTTGAGATTTAAAGTTTTAGTTAAAATGTTACCTTGTTCTAATAATTGTCTAATAGTATGAGCAAATTGAATAAAAAAATAGTGATTTTTTATAGCTGTATCATTTCTACTATTTAAATGGCAAATATTAAATGTTCTGTGTTTTTGCGTGTAAAAGCCTTGGTTTTCTATTTTCCAACGGTTTCTTCCTAAATTAACTATATTTTTAATATTATTATCAGTTACTTGTAAATTAGTTGCATAGTGAAAACAAGTACATTTTGAATTTTTGGTTTCAACAAATTTAATTATGTTAAAAGTATGATTCTTATATTTATAATTTTTATCAAGAAAATAATTGCATACAGAAGAATCATTGAAACATTCAATGTAATCATAAAAATCAACCCAAACAGTTTTTAAGCGTTCATTAAAATTAAAGATAAATTTCCACTGCATATCTTTACATATATCCATTATTGGCTTTGTACAATAAAGAGCATCAGCTGTGATAATAAATTTATATTTAGGATAGTTCTTCTTTATCCTTTGAGCCATCCTCTTAAATGCATTAATTTCACAGTCTTGCTTTTGTTTATCTGATAAAGTATCTGCATTTTCTATCCATTCACTATCTAAACTTATAACCATATTACCAGCTATTAATTTACATTCAAGTATATATTTACAATAAGCAACTTTGCCATCTTTATATTTTTTCTTTATACAGTTATTATTTAGATTATAATTATGACTTGATAATCCAGTTCCATCAACGACTAGTTGAAAGTATTCTTTGTATTTATATTTATCAAGCATTTTAGAACGTATTAAGGCTTTAACAATATACTTCTGAATATCTCTTAATTCATCAGTTTTAATGTTAACAAATACATCTTGAATGGTTTCCCAGTAAGGAATTTCTTTTAAATCTTGATTACAAATATCAGATAAATTTTTAATACACTTATCAGTATTAAAATAATCAGAAGAAATGTCAGTCATTGTAGTAATACCACATAATAACGGAAATAACCTTGTAACACAGATTGCTTTCATAGAATAAACAACATATCCTTGATTTCTAACATCAGTTAGATTATCAAACTTATTAAGTAATTCTGGAAAATATTTCGATATTATAGAATACAATTCTCTAACTAAATTTTTATCTTTTTTTAGTTCTCGTCTTTGTTTTCTATTCATTACTACATACCACCTTTTATTTTTATATCATTATTTTAGCAAATATAAATTAAATTGTATGTAGTTTTAAACATTTTTCTTTGCGAAAAATTTTTACTCTTTTTCTCTGAAAAAAATAAAAATATCTTGTATAAATTTACAAGATATGGTATATTTTAATTAAGGAGGAACTTCACCTTGAAGTGCCTACCATGGTTTTGGTAAGCACAGCTTACATAATTGTAACTGTGCTTTTTTATATTATATTAATTTAAAAATTAATATTAATAATAATAAGATAATCACGAGTTGTATAAAGTCATAAGAATCTTTTCTCTTCATAATTATCCCTCCTTCCATCCAAAAGTTTTAACAAAACCCCCAGAAAGATGGCAGGCACAGAAGGTATAAAAAGTCCCTCTATATATAATCATATTATTTTTTTTCGAAAAACCCTTTTTTTTCTGATAACTTTTTTAAAAAAATTAAAAATATTTTACTTTTTCTATTTTTTTAGTATAATTTTAGTGGGAGGAATTATGAAATATTCATTTAATAATTTAAAAGAAGAACTTGAAAATAATAATTTTAATTTTAAAAAGAAATATGGTCAAAATTTTATTATTGATAAAAATATAATAAATAATATTGTGGAAAAATCTAATGTTGATAAAAATACATTAGTTATTGAAATCGGGCCAGGTGCTGGTGCTTTAACTAATATATTAGGTGAAAAAGCGCAAAATGTTATAGCTTATGAAATAGATAAAAGTTTAAAACCAATATTAGAAAAAAATATCCACAGTAATACTAAAATTATATATGACGATTTTTTAAAAAGAAATATAAAAGAAGATATAAAAGAGTATAAATATGAGAAATTATATATTATCGCTAATTTACCATATTATATAACCACACCAATTATAATGAAAATAATAAATGATAAAATACCTGCTTCTAAAATAATTGTTATGGTTCAAAAAGAAGTAGGAGATAGATTTAAAGCTAAACCTGGTACAAAAGAATATAACTCTTTAACTATTTTTCTAAATTATTACTTTAATGTTAATAAAATAATGGATGTTAGCCGAAATGTATTTATGCCTAAACCTAATGTGGATAGTATTGTTGTATCTTTTACAAAAAAGGACAAAATATTTAAGGTAAAAAATGAACAATTATTCTTTAAATTAGTTAGAGATAGTTTTAAACAAAAAAGAAAAACCTTAAAAAATAATTTAAAAGGGTATGATTTATCCAAAATAGAAGAAATATTAAATAAAAATAATTTAGATTTATCTGTACGAGCAGAAACTCTTTCTATTGAAACTTTTATCGAAATAGCGAATAATTTAGATAAATAAAAACACTTAAGCATAAACTTGTTTAGGTGATTTTTTATGATTGAAATAATAAATGCAATAGTATGGGCTGTAGCAACATCTTTAATAGTTTTATCGGGTATTTATTTTAGTAATAAATTACATTATCCCCAGTTTAAATTTAAAAAAATATTTAAATCTTTATTTAAAAGTAATCATACAGGAATTACCCCGGTAAAAACTTTGTTTTTAACTTTAGCTGGAAGAATAGGTGTAGGTAGTATTGCTGGAGTTGCTTTAGCTATTTATATAGGAGGACCTGGAACTATATTTTGGATGTGGGTTATTGCTTTAATATCCGCATCTTTAGCTTATGCTGAAACCTTGATGGCTTCTAAATATAAAAAAATAGTAAATGGTCATAATATAGGCGGTCCATTTTATTATATAAAAAATGGGTTAAAAAATAAAAAATTAGCTGTTACATATGCCATTATTATAATAATAGCTTACTTATTTGGCTTTATTCCAATTCAGGCTAATACAATAACCGCATCAGTAGCTGAAACAAGTGAAATAAATTATATATTTCTAGGTTTTGTTTTAGCTTTTATAATTTATTATATAATTAAAGGTGGACTTAATAAAATAATAAAAGTAACGGATAAAATAGTACCTATTATGACTATTTTATATGTTATTTTAGTTTTTATAGTACTTTTTAACCATTTAAATTTATTTAAAGATATGCTTTTATTAATAATTAATAGTGCTTTTAACTTAAAACCTTTTTTTAGTGGTTTTATTTTAACCATAATTATTGGTATTGAAAGAGGAATATTTTCTAATGAATCTGGTCTTGGAATTGGCGCAATAGCAACAGGAGCATCTTCAGAAACTAATCCAACTATTAGTGGTTATATCCAGGTACTTGGTGTATATATTACAACTATTATTATTTGTACAGCAACAGCTTTTATGGTTTTACTTTTTGATTATTCTAATATTAATTTAGTTAATCCTAATGGGATAGAAATAACTAGTAGAGCTTTTGATTTTCATTTTGGTTCTTTAGGAAGATTACTTTTAATAATAAGTATTTTATTATTTGCTTTTTCCACAGTATTAACTGGTTATTATTATTGTGAAGCCGCTTTAAGATTTTTAAATGAAAAAATGGATATTTCTTTTTTAAAATTAATAACCCCAATAAGTGTCTTTATTGGGGCCGTAACAAGTCCAACTATTATTTGGAATATTGTTGATATATTAGTAGCTATATTAGCTTTTATTAATATTTATACGTTATTAAAATTAAGAAATGAAATAATAATATACCATCAAACTTATGATTAATTAAGTCTAAAAGTATATGGGTCATTAACTGTTCCTGAACCAGATATTTTAACATCAGGAGATAATGTTACAACAGGACGGACGCCATGCGAGCTGTAAGCACGGTTGTGGCTGAGGTAGCCGCTACTGACCACATACCACACATTGCGCGAGCTGCTGTTAGAAGACGGCGACAAGGTCCACCAATAATCATTTAAATACATCCAGTTATGACTACTACTGTTGTTATAACAACTACTTGTAGTCCAATATGCTGTTATATTTGTACAACTACTATTTGTACTCGCTCTTAAGTATTCACTTGGGTCTATTAATCCTATTTTTCCTTTCCACTTCGCTGCATTTAGTTGATTCATATCTGTTATCATATTATTGTTATCATAATATAATACTCCTACTTTATACACTGCATCTTCTTTTACCATACTCCTTGCTGTCTCATTTAGCCCATTATAATACGTTCCGTTCAAATACGTACTCATTTCTGATTCTTTACTTGGTAATTGATATTTTGTTCCATTATACTCTCTTCCTAGTGTCGTTATTGGACTTAAATTTGTATCATACAATGTACTACTGCTTCCATAGATATTACATCCACTACTATAATTACAATATTGGCTACTATTATACCTTCCATTACTACTTGTATCAAACGCTCTATCTGATAGCACTCCATTTCGCATTATTTTAATTGTATTATCTGCGGTATTAACACTAATAATTCGCCACTGTTCTCCATTAAATGTAACATAGTTATTTGGATTTGCTCCTCTATAGGTGTAAACATTCTCTTCATAACTATCCGCATATAAGCCGTCACCGCTAGTAACCGTTCCAGCTTGGTCTACTAAATCGCTTCCGGCATTAGCTTTTTTAATAACATTACCTTTCGCATCTATTTCTAAATTAGTACTCATAGCAGCATATCCCGCACTCATAAAAAGAAGTATTGAACAAATGCTTATAATTATTATCTTTCTTTGTTTGTTTTTTCTTCTACTTCTGTGTCTTAATCTACTCATAGTATTCCTCCATTTTCTATAATAAAAATATATTATTACCGTTATATAACATAATACCATATAACGTATTATTTTTCAATGTTATATTAGTTATAATTATTTTGGAGTGATTAATTATATGAAAAATAATATTAAAAGTGTATTTTCGTCTGTTGACGACTATGGGGAAATTTATATAAATCTTGATAAACTTTTAAAGGATAGAAATATTACATATAATAAGTTAGCTAATTCTATTGGTACAGACTTTGATTTAGTTTCAAGATATGCCAAAAATAAAATAGTTAGAACAGACTTAAGTATTCTTTCAAGAATATGTTATGTATTAGATTGTGATATTAAAGATTTACTAATTTATAAAAAGCCAAATAAATAGTAATTTATTTTTAAATATTTAAATTACTTGATAAATAAAAGAAATATGATAAAATATAGCTTGAGGCGAAGTATTATGATTAATAAAAATTGGGATATTGTTTTAAAAGACGAAATGAATAAACCTTATTTTAAAGAACTTGGTATATTTATCAAAGACGAATATGCTCATAAAATTATTTTTCCACAGTATAAAAATATTTTTAATGCTTTAAGATATACTGATTATGACGAAGTAAAAGTTGTTATATTAGGTCAAGACCCTTATCACGGAACAGGAGAAGCTCATGGACTTTCTTTTTCTGTTCGGGAGGGTGTTAAAAGACCACCATCACTAGATAATATTTTTAAAGAACTTTATAACGATTTAGGTGTTAAAAGAGAAAATAATGACTTAACTGATTGGGCTAGACAAGGAGTATTTTTATTAAACTCTGTTTTAACAGTTGTTAAAGATACCCCTTTATCACATCGTAATAAAGGTTGGGAAATATTTACTGACGATTTAATAAAATTATTAAATAAAAGAGAAAAACCTATCGTCTTTATTTTATGGGGTAGTTATGCTAGAAGTAAGAAAGCTTTAATTACTAATAAAAATCATTATATCATTGAAAGTGCCCATCCATCTCCTTTATCGGCTCACCGAGGATTTTTTGGTAGCCGGCCATTTTCTAGAGCTAATAACTTTTTAGTTAGTAATGGAATTAAACCAATTAAATGGGGTGATGAGTAATGGAAAAAGCCCTAGCAGTTTTAAAAGAAAAAATAAAAAGCCCTGTAGTAGTTGCTGTAAGTGGGGGACCAGATTCAATGGTTCTTCTAGATTTAGTTTTAAAATTAGAAAAAGAAATAAAAATAATCGTTTGTCATGTTAATCATAAACACCGTTTAGCTAGTGAAGAAGAAGCTCAAATGGTTGAAAATTTTACTAAAAAAAATAATTTAATTTTTGAATATATGGAAATAACTGAATATACTGACGATAACTTTCATAACTATGCCCATCAAAAGAGATATGAATTTTTTGAAAAAATAATTAATAAATATCAAGCCAAAACCCTTTTAACTGCTCACCATGGTGACGATTTAATCGAAACCGTTTTAATGCGGTTAGTTAGAGGTTCAACATTAGAAGGTTATGCGGGGCTCAAAATGATAAGTGAGAGAAATAATTATTTTATTTTAAGACCTCTTTTAATGTATACTAAAGCCGAAATAAAAAACTATGCTGATAAAAATAATATTCCTTATAGAATAGACGAGTCTAATAATGAAAACGTTTATACGAGAAATAGATATCGGCATAATATTTTACCATTTTTAAAAGAAGAAGAAAAAAATGTTCATTTAAAATTTAATAAATTTAGTAAATTGTTACTTTTATATAGTGATTTTGTTAATGATATTGTTCAAGATAAAATAAATGATATATATGTAAATAATGTTCTTTCTGTAGATAAGTTCCAAAAAGAACCAGAAATTATTAAAATAAAGATAATTGAATATATCCTTGAACAACATTATAAAAATGATTTATCAGTTATTAGTGATGTTCATACTAAAATGATTTATCAAATACTTATGAGTAATAAAAGTAATATAATTGTTAATTTACCTAATAATTTTATTGGTTTAAAAAATTATAATGAATTTAAAATAACTTATCCTTTAGAAAAAGATAACTATAATTACGAATTTACCGGTTACTTATGTTTACCTAATAAACATATTATTAAAGAAATAAAACAAAGTATTGATAATAGTAATAACGAAATAAAATTAAATAGTAAAGAAATTAGTTTACCACTTTATGTTCGAACTAGAAGAAGTGGAGATAAAATAGCAGTTAAAGGATTAGAAGGTCATAAAAAAGTTAAAGACATTTTAATTGACGAGAAAATAAAACAGGAACAGAGAGATACCTTACCGGTTGTAACCGATAGTAATAATGAAATTATTTGGCTTCCTGGCATAAAAAAATCTAAATTTTCTAAACAAAATAACGAAAAATATGATATAATAATTAGGTACTTTTAAAGAAGGGAGTTTTTATGAACAAGAAAGTAATTAAAAGAGGGCTTATGCCTTACTTATTCTTATTTATATTTTTATTTGGTATTATGTTTTTATTTAGTTCAATGAATCAACAAGTTCACGAACTTAATTATAATAAGTTTATGAAATTAGTTGAGGATAAAAAAGTTGAAGAAATAACCATAGTACCGCGTAGTCGTTCTAGCGTTTACGTTATAAGTGGACAGTTAAAAGAATATGCTGAAAACGAATCATTTACTTTTAATATGCCACTTACAAATGAAACCATGGTTAAACTTTATGAAGCTGAAGACCAAGGTAATTTTACTATTAAAACATCTACTGATCCAGAATCTAGTACATTTATTCAATTTTTAATAAATGTTGTACCAATGCTTATTTTAGTTGGGGTTGCTTTCTACTTTATAACCAGACAACTTGGTAGTGGTAATCGGTCAATGGATTTTGGACGGTCAAAAGCTCGCCTTAGTGGTGGTGAAACTAAAGTAACATTTAAAGATGTTGCGGGATTAGACGAAGAAAAAGAGGAAATGAGTGAACTTATTGATTTCCTTAAAAATCCTAAAAGATTCCAAAAAATGGGCGCTAGAATTCCTAAAGGAGTACTATTAGTAGGTCCTCCAGGAACTGGTAAAACTTTACTAGCCAAAGCCGTAGCTGGTGAAGCAAATGTGCCATTTTACTTTATAAGTGGTTCAGAATTCGTTGAATTATTTGTCGGTGTTGGTGCTAGTAGGGTAAGAGACATGTTTAAACAAGCTAAACAAAGTGCCCCTTGTCTAGTATTTATTGACGAAATAGACGCTGTTGGTCGTCAAAGAGGTGCGGGCCTTGGTGGCGGTCATGACGAAAGAGAACAAACTTTAAATCAGTTACTTACAGAAATGGATGGCTTTGGAGCTAACGAAGGAATTATTATTATTGCGGCTACTAACCGTCCAGATGTATTAGATCCAGCTTTACTTCGTCCAGGTCGTTTTGACCGTCAGGTAACCGTTAATTTACCTGATGCTCGTGGCCGGGAAGAAATATTAAAAGTTCATGCTGAAGGAAAAACATTTGCTAAAGGTGTAACCATGAGTAATATTGCTAAAAGAACTGTTGGCTTTAGTGGTGCTGATTTAGAAAACTTATTAAATGAAGCAGCTTTACTTACAGTTAGAAGAGGTAAAAGCGCGATTACAATGTCCGAAATAGACGAAGCTCACGATATAGTATTGATGGGACCAGCTAAAAAAAGTAAAAAATATACTGAACATGAAAAGAAAGTTGTAGCTTATCATGAAGCTGGTCATGCCGTACTTGGCATTAAATTAGAAGGAGCAAGAGAAGTTCAAAAAATTACCATTATTCCAAGAGGAAGAGCTGGTGGTTATAACTTAATGTTACCAAAAGAAGATACTTATTTATCAACGAAAAAAGAGCTTTTAGAATCAATTGCCGCTTTACTTGCTGGAAGAGCCGCTGAAGAAATTATTTTCAAAGAAGCAACAACTGGGGCTTATGGTGACTTTGAAGAAGCAACGAAAATTGCCAGGGCAATGGTTACAGAATATGGAATGAGTGATCTCGGACCTATTCAGTTTGAAAGACAAGAATCTAGTGTATTTCTAGGTCGTGATTACAATAAAACCCAGAATTTCTCTCATGAAGTAGCTAAACAAATAGACGAAGAAGTTCGGAAAATAATTACTGAACAGTTCGCAATTGCTAAAAAAACAATTAAAGAAAATATGGATTTATTAGAGTTAATTGCTGAAACTTTACTAGAATACGAAACAATTACTAAAGAACAAATTGATTATTTAGTTAAAAATGGTTGTATGCCAGAAGATGATGTAATTAGTGAAGAAGAAGAAATTAAACTTGAAGATTTAACGATAGAAGAGCTAATTGAAAAAGCTCATGATAAAAAAATAGAAAATCCAGAAGATAAAACAAGAGAAGAATTAATCGAATTATTAAAAGGTTAATTCTTTTTTTGTCAACTATTGTCAAAATTTAGAAAAAAATATACATAATCGTTTATTTTCTCAAAAAACAAGGTATAATATAATTAGATTAGGAGGGATTTTTCATGAAAAAAATATTAGTGACTTTATTTTCGTTATTATTAGTATTTACCTGTATTATGCCAGTAAATGCTGAAGAAGCACCAAAAGCATTTACTGTAAAAAGAGAAGCAGTAATGGAATCTTATATAGGTGATACTAACCATTTTACTAGTTTTGTTACTACTGATGGAACTATTGTTTATTGTATGGATTTAGAAAAAAATGGAGCTACTAGCGGTACTAATTATACTTATTCTAAAACTGGTGATAAAGGCTTACTTTATATAATGGAACATGGTTATCCAAATAAAAGAATAACTAGTACTATTGAAATAGACCGTTATATTACACAAGCTGCTGTTTGGTGGTATTTAAGTGATACTGGACAAACTTCTAAAATAAGTGAAGCTTTTAAAACAACTGATAAAGAAGCTTATGTTGGTATTAGAAATGAAATTGTTAAATTAGTTAATGGTGCGAAAGCTAGTAAAGAAGCATCAAAAACAACGATAAAAATGAATACTACTAATACTAATTTAGGATTAACTGACGATGAAAAATATTACGAATCTAATGTAATTACTGTAAATTTATCAGGAGCTGATACTTATAAAGTTAGTGTAACTGGTGGTACTAATGGAACAATTATAACCGACGAAAATGGAAGTGCTAAAAGTGAATTTAAAGCCGGAGAAAACTTTAAAATAAGAATTCCATCTTCTGAACTTACAAGTGAAGCTAATTTAACAGTAACTGTTTCAGCTGCTGGCGGTAAAAGTGTTGCTGTTTATGACCCAAGTGATAGTAGTTTTCAAAGAGTAGTATCTTCAAAAATTTATACGGAAAATGTAACTGATACCCTTAATTTAAAAGTAACACCAAATGGTGATACTCCAGGTGTAGTCGTATCAGTACCTAATACAAGTGCTAATATTCCATTTATTATTTTAGGTGTTGGTTTTGCTTTAATTTTAGTTGGTTTAGGTATATTTGCTTATGTAACTAAAAAGAAAGCTAAAGCTACTAAATAGTATATAAAAGTAATTTTAGAAATATATCTAAAATTATCAGACTGTTGACAAATAAGTAATTTCATTTACCTATTTGTCAACAGTCTGTAACTAGTGTGAAAGCACTAGTTTTTTTAGTGATTAGGGTGGTGGACTATCTAGAATAAAAGTTCAACAAAATATATGTGCAAATATTAAAATAAAACCCAATAAAAATATTAATGTAAAACGGTGATGGCTTTAGTTTTTTAGTACATATGTTGTTATATAAATTAATTATAATTTTTAATTTTTCTAAATTTAAAAAATTAATAGATTTATATGTCAAATTATGATAAAATGAATATAGCTATAATTTATAGAAACTGGTGGTAAAATGGGAAAGGTAATAGCACTTGTTAATCAAAAAGGTGGCGTTGGAAAAACCACTTCAAGTATTAATTTAGCCGCATCTTTAGGTGTTTTAAAGAAAAAAGTACTATTAATAGATTTAGATCCACAAGGTAATAGTACAACAGGCCTTGGAATTGATAAAGCTGATATTAAAAAAAGTATTTATGATTTATTAATTGATAAAGCAGAACTTAAAGATGTAGTAAAAAAGACAAAATTTCGTGGTCTTTTTATTATTCCTGCTACAATTAGTTTAGCTGGAGCTGATATAGAATTAATGGAACAAAGCCGAATAAATCCTGATTTTTCAAAAAATGGACAATTAAAAAAACATTTGGAAATTGCAAGAGATATGTTTGATTATATAATTATTGATTGTCCACCATCTTTAGGAATATTAACTACTAATGCTTTAACAGCATCAGATTCGGTAATAATTCCTGTACAATGTGAGTTTTTTGCATTAGAAGGAATAATGCAATTATTAAATTCAATTATGCTAGCGCAAAAGACCTTAAATCCAACTTTGGATATTGAGGGAGTACTTTTAACTATGCTCGATAATAGAACTAATCTTGGACTTGAAGTTGTACAAGATATAAAAAGTTATTTTAAAGAAAGAGTATATGATACAATAATTCCTAGATTAGTAAGATTGTCAGAAGCACCAAGCCATGGTAAACCAATAATTGCTTATGATCCTAAAAGTAGAGGAGCTGAAGCATATATTAATTTAGCTAAAGAGGTGATTAGTCGTAATGGAAACTAAAAAAAGAGCTTTAGGTAAAGGCCTTGAACAATTATTTGATATGGAAAGCTTAAATACTGGTCATATGAGTAATTTTGAAAAACAAATATATGAAGATGCAAAAGGTGAAGAAGTAATCGATATACCAATAAATGAACTTCGTCCAAATCCTTATCAACCAAGACAAGTGTTTGACGAAGAAGCTTTAAATGAACTAGCAGCTTCTATTAAAGAATATGGAGTAATTCAGCCAATTATTGTTAAAAAAAGTATTAAAGGTTATGAAATAATAGCTGGTGAAAGAAGAGTAAGAGCATCTAAAAAAGCAGGATTAACAATGATCCCTGCTTTAATTAGACAACTTACTGACGACCAAATGGCTGAAGTAGCTTTACTAGAAAACTTACAAAGAGAAAATTTAAATATATTAGAAGAAGCTAAAGCTTATAAACTATTAATTGATAAATTATCTTTAACTCAAGACGAACTTGCTAGAAAAGTAAGTAAAAGTCGTAGTCATATTACTAATATTTTAGGATTATTAAGACTTCCTAATGAAGTTCAAGATTTAATTAGTCAAGATAAAATAACTATGGGTCATGCTAGAGCCTTAAGTAAATTAAATGATAGAGAAGAGATAATAAAATTAGCTGAAAAAATAGTTGAAAATCATTTATCAGTTAGAGATATCGAAAAAGCTAGTGAAGATAAACCAAAAGTAAGAGAAATTCATAAAAAACCAAAATCAACAGAATATAATTATGTTGAAGATTTACTTCGAGATAAATTAGATACTAAAGTAAAAGTTAAAGATAAAAAACTAGTTATTTCTTTTACCAACACTGCTGATTTAAATCGCATATTAGAAATACTTAATGTAAAGGAGAATTAAGATGGAACAGTTTTTAAATAATCTTGTTGCTAGTGTAATTACCGCTGCCATTTCATTTGGTATTTATTTTCTAATTAAAAAAATGATTAGTAAAATATTATCTGCGGGATTAAAAAAAGCTAAACATAGAAAATCATTAACTATTATGAAAGTTATTAATAACATTTTAAAAGCAATTATAATTGTTCTTGCTATTTTAACTATTCTTCGTTTTTGGGGAATAGATACTAATGCTTTACTAGCTTCTTTAAGTGTCGCTGGATTAGTTGGTGGACTAGCAGCTCAAGATTTACTAAAAGACTTAATTACTGGAGCTACAATTATTTTTGATAATAAGTTTGATGTTGGTGACGAAGTAAAAATTGGTGATTATCAAGGTAAAGTTACTGATGTTGGACTTCAATCAGTTTCTTTAAGAAGTAAAACTGGAGAAGTTATAGTTATTGCTAATAGAAATATATTAGAAGTAATAAATTTTAGCCGAAATACTCCAATAGTTAATTTAGATTTTGAAGTATTATCTACTGAAAGTTTAGAAAAAACTCAAAATGTTATTAATAAAATTTGTGAAAAAATAGATCTTTTGCCATATGTAAGTGGTAAATCTACTTTTAAAGGAATAATAAAACTTGAAGAAGATAAATTAGTTTACCGAATTGCTGTAAGTAGTAAAATGGGTAAATACAATGAATTAAACAGCGAATCTTTAAAAATTATAAAAGAAGAATGTCAAAGTAATGGTCTTGAAACTCCTTATAATAAAGTGGAGGAGTTATAAATATGAATTATCAATTAGGAACAATCGTTGTTATGAAAAAGGCTCACCCTTGTGGTGAAAATAAATGGGAAATAACAAGACTTGGGGCTGATATAAAAATAAAATGTCTAGGTTGTGGACGCTCTATTATGATGCCTAGAGTAGATTTTAATAAAAAACTAAAAAAAATAGTAGGAGGAAACAATGAAGAAACGCAAGCGTAATTTATTACTTGGTCCCGTTATTACCATAATTGCTTTAACTATTTTAATCATAATTATTAGTACTATTTGTAATATTTTTGGTGTTAGTGCTGAAGTTACAACTATTTCTAATAATATGTTAGAAACAACTAATCAAACCGTTAAAAGCTTATTTTCTGAAGAAGGTTTTAAATATTTCTTTAGTTCACCAGTTGATAGTTTTAAAACATTTGAACCATTAGTTTTGATAATTATCTCTTTAATGGCTATTTCTATTGGTAAATCTAGTGGTTTATTAAAAGCCATTTTCTCACCAATGAAAAAATTAAAACCATCTATTGTTACTTTTTTAACTTTATTTGTTGGAATTATTTCTTCATTTTTAGGTGTTTATAGTTATATTGTCCTTGTTCCTTTAGTAGCTGTTATTTATCAGTACATGGGAAGAAATTCAGTCCTTGGAATATTTACTGCTTTTATTGGTATTACTTTAGGTTACGGTGCGGGAATAATCTTTAATTTTGACGATTATCGATTAGGATTATTAACTAGTGCCGCAGCTAAAATAGATGTCGACGAGAGTTATGTATTTAATGCTTGGTCTAATTTATATGTAATG
Source organism: uncultured Bacilli bacterium (assembly GCA_944363935.1). Classification (GTDB taxonomy): domain Bacteria; phylum Bacillota_I; class Bacilli_A; order RF39; family UBA660; genus Coprosoma. Next base: position 3,373 of record CALVVT010000094.1, on the reverse strand, counting down.
TTAGCTGGAACAGTTTTACTTTCTATTATAGGAACTGTTATTATTGAAACTGTTTTAAAACCAAAAGTTAAAGCTGGAATCAAAGAAGAAGACGAACTTGTTATTTCTAAAAAAGGTCTTGCTTTAAGTAGTATTGCATTTATCTTTTTAGTAGCAGTTTTCATGTATTTAATTATTCCAGGTATGCCTTATTCGGGACTTTTACTAGATCAAAGCGAAGAAGATTATATAGCGCAATTATTTGGTGGAGGTGCACCATTTACTGATGCCTTTATCTTTGTATTCTTAATTATTATGATGGTTTGCTCTGGTATTTATGGTTTTATATCTAAAAACATTAAAAGTACTAATGATTTTAGTGTTGGCCTTTCTAAAGAATTTGATAATTTAGGCTATATGTTTGTTTTAATGTTCTTTGTATCTTTATTAATTAGTATTTTAGAGTTTACGAATTTAGGAGAAGTTGTTGGTGCATTATTAGTTTCCTTTATGAGTTCTTTAGAGTTTACAGGACTACCACTTATTATAACTATGATGTTAGTAATAATTATTATGTCTTTCTTAATTCCCGATGCAGTTACAAAATGGACTATTACCGCTCCTATTTTAGTACCTTTATTTATGAAAGCTAATATTACTCCTGATTTTACGCAAATGATATTTAAAGCAGCTGATAGTATTGGTAAAGGACTAACGCCTTTCTTTATCTATTTTATTGTAATGCTAGCTTTTGTGGAAAAATATAATAATAATGATAGTAATAAAATTACTGTCTTTGGTACTTTAAAACTTTTAAGACCAACAGTTTTATTATTTGGTGTTATTTGGTTTTTATTAATAATTGGTTGGTTCATTATTGGCCTTCCAATTGGTCCAGAAACAGGTCCTACTTTGTAGGATCTTTTTTAAAAGTTATTTTTCATTTGCGAAATAACTTTTAAAATTCTAGTAATTATTTTTCGTTTAAAAAATAACTTGACAAATAAAGAATTAAAGAATATAATTTAAATAGGAGGTAATTATGCTTAAAAGAGAAATATATTTATCAAAAATCAGAGGGTTTTATGATAGCGATTTAATTAAAATATTAGTTGGAATACGTAGATGTGGTAAATCAGTTATTTTGAAACAAATAATGGAAGAGTTGAAAGAAAAAGGGTGTGATGATAAGCATATTATATATATAAATTTTGAATATATCGAATACGAAGAATTAAGAGATTATAAAAAATTAAATAAATATATTAAAGATTTACTTGTTGATAAAAAAACATATTATATATTTTTAGACGAAATAGGAAAGGTAAATAAATTTGAAGAAGTGGTAAATTCTTTAAGAGCTTCAACTGATAATACTAGTATTTTTATTACGGGTTCAAACAGTAAATTATTATCACAAGAATTGTCAACTGTTTTATCTGGCAGGTATGTTTTATTTAATATTTTTCCATTGTCTTATAAAGAATTTACCGAACTTTCAAAAAAGGATGCTTTAGCTGAAGAAACATTCTGGAATTATGTTAAATGGGGAGGACTTCCTAATAGATGTCAGTTTGAAAATGAAACTAATATAAAGGATTATCTTTATAGTGTGTTTGATTCAATTATATTAAGAGATGTTGTTGATAGATTAGGTTTAAAAGATACAGTGCTCTTTAATTTATTATTACAGTATGTTGTAGATACTACTGGTAGAGAATTTTCTGCTGATAATGTTATTTCGTTTTTAAAAAGTGAAGGAAAATTAATTTCTACTAGTACTTTGTATGTATATTTAGATGCATTATGTAAAGCTTTGATAATTAAAAAAATATATAGATATGATATTCATGGTAAGGCAATATTAAAGACTTTAAACAAGTATTATATGACAGATTTAGGTATTGCTCAAATAAAAAATAGTGATTTTGTCATAAATAATAGTTTTGCTATTGAAAATGTTATTTATAATGAACTTTTAATAAGAGGTTATGATGTTTATATTGGAAAAACTGAAAATGGTGAAGTAGATTTTATTGCGATAAAAGATAATAAGAAAGAATATTATCAAGTAACATATTTGTTAACCGAAGACAAAGTTGTTGAAAGAGAATTTGGAGCATTTAAAGGAATTATGGATAACTATCCTAAATATGTTCTTTCTCTTGATAAAACAGATTTTTCAAAAGATGGAATTATTCATAAAAATATAATTGACTTTTTACTTGAAAAAATTAGTTATTAGGTTTATACCTAGTAACTAGTTTTTTAATGTTTATTAATGGTATAAACAATCTGTAAAGAAACATTGTAAAATTATATTATTTTTAAAACCTTCTATTTTTTAAAATAAGTTTTATGGTAAAATTAAAATATAGTAGGAGATGGTTAAATGATTATTAAAATGAATCAAACAAGTAGGGATAGTTCTGGATTAAGCGTAGGCATTGCTGGCTTTGATTTTCAACTTACACCAGACATGGGAACTGATTATGAATTTATTTATAATAATAATGTTTATGGACATTTTAATTATCAAAAGGTTTCAAGGAATGAAGCCTTAATGAATTCTGGTGGTAATTTATTTAATTTAGGTAATACTTTAGACGATTATAGTGCGGTATTTAATGGTAAAGGAAGTTTAAGTATTAATATTAGAAAAGTAGATTGTCCAAGTGATTTTGAAGAAGATATACCTACTTATTATAAACAATTAGACGATAAAACAAAATGCTCATTTAAGAAAGAAGAACATGTTTATACCGAAAATAATCAAGTAGTTGGTATTCTTCGTGAATATATTATAGAAACTAAAAAGAAAATATTTGCGAATTTTACTTATTACGATGCTATTAATTATAAAGGGCAAAATTATTTTTTATACCCTTTAAAACTAGATTATTATTATCTTTGCATTTATAATAATAATACATTGATAGCAATTATTATGAAAGAAAAAGCTTTATTTAAAAAAGATAATTATACAATATATGCTTTAGATAACGTTGATGTTGATTTCCTTTGTATGATGGCCGCAAAATTTGATTATACTTATTTTCAGCCTGTCAAAAGGCGTGATAGTGATGGTCATATAGTTAATGATTATAGTGTGCCACCATTTGCTACAAAACATCAAAAACTAGCGTATTCTAATAAATTTGATTCTAATTTTATTAATAAAATTAAAAATGGTTTATAAAAACTAGCTATTAGGTTTATACCTAGTAACTAGTTTTTTGTTTTAAATTTCAAGGATATAAGGTATATTTTCTGAACCATCACCTGTATAAATGTTAAAATAAAAAGTCATAAATATGTTAAAGTTAAAAAGTCATAACTTTAGTAGATATTTATGATTTTTTGATATACTTATATTATCTCATAATAGAAGGAG
>CALVVT010000093.1 GCA_944363935.1 uncultured Bacilli bacterium | reverse complement strand
GTTAAAATTAAACTTGTAATTGTTTTATTTTTTTATTTGAAAGGCCTGTTATATCTATGATATCAGCTATATCTATACCTTTTTTGAGCATTTTACTAGCTATATCAAGTTTGCTTTTCTCACGGCCATCGTCAAATCCATCGTCGTAAAAACTATCTTTAATTAATTGCATTTCATGTTCCTTATCAAATTTCATAAATACACTCGCAAAATCTGCGGTTGTAAGTTTTTTAAACTTTTTGTTATATTCTTTCATAAACTCGTCTCCTTTCTCACAATATTTGTCTAATTCTTCGCCGGAAAGTTTTAACATTATTAAATATCTCGCATATCTAGGGGCTCCCTCCCGGACTTCATGGTTACCTTCATTATAATATAACTCTACTATTTTGTCTATATTATAAGTTATAATTTTTAAATTATCGACATAATATTCGTCTCTTTTTTTTGAAAAGAAAAATACCCTTCTATTATATATCATAGGAGATTTTTTTAAAAAATCCTTCTTTTTTTTGAAAATTTTTTAAATTTTTTAACTTAAATGCTTTTAATAAACAAATTTTTCTTATTAATAGCCTATATATAATAAAAAAAATACAATTAATTCGTATTTTTTTTGAAAACAAATAATTTACTAAACACATAATTAACAATTACAACAACAAACTGAACAATTATTTTACTAATAGTATCGTCTATATGCATAACACTAAATAAAACAAACATCATAGCCATATCGATTACTAAAGAAGAAACTCTAGCAATAAAGAAACCAAATATTTCTTTTAACTTATCTTTACCAACACTTTTACTTTTAAAAACATATTTTCTATTAGTTATATAAGCAAAAATAACGGCACATATCCAAGATAAAACATTACTTATTTGAACAGTAATATCTGTTTTTTCTTGAAATAAGAAATTAGCAAATATATAATAAGTAACAACACTAACAACAGTAGTTAAAAAACCAAATATTAAATAACTTATAATTTCTTCATATTTAAAATATAAATTTTTAATTTTATTCATTATTAACCTCACAGTTTAAGTCAAAAGCATAAGCATATTTATGGTTACTACCACTAATAGTTACTATGTTATCAGTTATATCACTATCGTCAATTGGATTTTGATATTTCTTATTAGCATCTAAAAAACCTGCATTTTGTAATTGTCCTACTGTTACTTCTCCAATTCCATTTGTAAGTAAACCTTCACCATTAGTTGAAGTATGCCATCTTTTAGCAGCTTCAATTATCGCATCTTTTTGTTCTATGCAGGCATCTTTTCTTGAGTTTTTTATTAAATCATTAATAGTTGGTACAGTAATAGCCGCAATAATACCTAAAATAACAATAACTGTTAGTAATTCAATTAATGTAAATCCTTTTTTCATATCTTTCACCTATAATAATTATACATATATATTATTCTTTAATCAAGTATTTGGATAATTCTTCTATTTTATTTAAATCCATTGCCTTTAAACCTTCTAATCGGTATTTAAGTCCAAGTTTTTTATATTTTTCTTCACCAAAAGTATGATAAGGAATTAATTCTATTTTCTCTACATTATTAATTTTTTTAAGATATTCATTTAACTCTAGAATACTTTCCTTATTATCATTAATACCAGGAACTATAACCATTCTTATCCACATTTTTTTATTCATTTTATTACATAAATCTATAAATTTATTAACTACATTAATATCTTTACCAGTTATTTTTTGATATAAAACATTATTAGTAGCTTTAACATCTAATAAAACTAAATCCGTATATTTTAAAACTTCTTCGTCCTTATCAGTACCATAACCAGCAGTATCTAAACAAATATTAATACCTTCTTCACGGCATAATTTCATAGTTTCAATTAAAAAATCTGGTTGTAATAATGGTTCGCCGCCAGAAAAAGTAACTCCACCATTATCTTCAAAATAAGGTTTATATCTTTTTATTTTGTCTACTAATTCTTTAGGAGTCATTTGAAGGTTTCCTTTTAAAGTCCAAGTTTCAGGATTATGACAATAAAGACATCTTAAATGACACCCTTGCATAAAAACAACAAACCTTATTCCTGGGCCATCAACTAATCCCATAGTTTCAATACTATTTATATACCCCATTTTAAATCCTTTCATGGAAGGTTCTAGCAATTACTTCTTCCTGGTGTTTTCGGCTTAAACGATTAAAATTAACAGCATAACCAGATACTCTAATGGTTAAAGTTGGATATTTATAAGGATTATTCATAGCATCAATTAAAAGTTCCCGGTTTAAAACATTAACATTTAAATGATGTGCCCCCTTTTTAAAATATCCATTTAAAAGACTTACTAAATTGTCTATTTCTTCTTTTTCACTATGGCCTAAAGCTTCAGGAGTAATTGAAAAAGTATTAGATATACCGTCTTCACAAACATTTTTATAAGGAATTTTCGCCACTGAATTTAAAGAAGCTAAAGCTCCACTACTGTCTCTACCGTTCATTGGATTAGCTCCAGGAGCAAACGGTTCACCATCTTTTCTGCCATCTGGTGTTGAACCAGTTTTTTCACCATAAACAACATTAGATGTTATCGTTAAAACTGATAAAGTATGTTTAGCGCCTCTATATAATTTATTCTTGCGAAGTTTACTTATAAAGCTTTCAGTTATTTCTTTAGCTATCGTATCAACAAGGTCGTCATCATTGCCAAATTTAGGATAATCACCAGTAATTTCAAAATCCACAATAATACCGTCTTTCCTAATTGGTTTTACTTTAGCATATTTAATGGCTGAAAGGCTATCAATAGCTACTGAAAGGCCCGCAATTCCAAAGGCCATTAATCTTTGAACAAAAGTATCATGAAGAGCCATTTGACTTGCTTCATAAGCGTATTTATCATGCATATAATGAATAATATTCATAGCATCAACGTATATTTTAGCTACTGCTTCTAAAACTTTATCATAGTTTTTTTTAACTTTTTCATAGTCTAAAATATTATCATTTATTTTGGGAATTCCTTCTAAAACTAACATTCCTGTTTTTTCGTCAACACCACCATTTAAAGCATATAATAAAGCTTTAGCTAAATTACATCTTGCGCCAAAAAACTGCATTTGTTTTCCAACTTTCATTGCCGAAACACAGCACGCAATAGCGTAGTCAGAACCAAAAATAGGCCGCATTATATCGTCATTTTCATATTGAATGGCATCAGTTTTTATTGAAATAAAAGCGCAGTAACGTTTAAAGTTTTCCGGTAAATTACTAGACCATAAAACTGTTAAATTAGGTTCTGGAGCTGGATTTAAATTAATTAAAGTATGTAGATACCTAAAAGAAGTTTTAGTAACTAAACTTTGACCATTATTTGTCATTCCACCAATTGCTTCAGTTACCCAAGTTGGATCACCAGCAAATAATTCGTCATATTCTGGCGTTCTTAAATGTCTAACCATTCGAAGTTTTAAAATAAAGTTATCAACTATTTCTTGAATTTCTTCTTCCGTAATTAGACCTTCTTTTAAATCTCTTTCAAAATAAATATCTAAAAATGTTGAAGTTCTTCCTAAACTCATAGCTGCTCCATTATTTTCTTTAACAGCCGCCAAATAAGCAAAATAAAGCCACTGAACTGCTTCTTTACTATTAGTAGCTGGTTTACTTATATCAAAGCCATAACTACTAGCCATTTCTTTTGTTTCTTCTAATGCCCTTATTTGTGTATTTACTTCTTCTCTTAACCGCATATATTCTTCACAAGTAATAGGAATTATTTTTAAATCGTTTTCTTTTTGTTTTATTAAATAATTGATTCCATATAAAGGGACTCTTCTATAATCACCAATTATTCTTCCTCTACCATAAGCATCAGGAAGGCCTGTAATTAAACCATTATGTCTAGCTTTTTTTATTTCTTCAGTATAAGCATCAAAAACTCCATCATTATGTGTTTTCCGATATTTAGGAAAAATTTCTTTTATTTTTTCAGGAACTTCATAACCATATGCCTCTAATTCCTTATAAACCATTCTAATACCGCCAAAAGGGTTTATTATTCGCTTAAGAGGTTTATCAGTTTGAAGACCAACTATTACATCGTCTTCTTTCGAAATATAACCCGGTTTAAAATTATTTATTCCTGATATATTTTCTAAATCAACATCTAAAACACCTTTTTTTATTTCTTCAGTATGTATTTGTTCATATGTCTCTAATAATTTTTTAGTTTTTGAACTAATACCTACTAAAAAACTTTCATCACCAGTATATTCCGTATAATTACTTAAAATAAAATCTTCAACATTTATTTCCTTATCCCATTTATTTTTTTTAAAATTCCGCCATGCTTCCATAAACATAACCTCCTATTTTTAATTATACACCATAAATTATTATTTCTTTTATTTTTGTATTTTATTAATGTCTATTTGTGTAAAGAAAAAATAAGATTATCCAAAGACTTCCTTTTTCCGACAAATATGTCTAATTATAATAAATTAAAAAATCTTAAAATATCTTGTATAATTTCACAAGATATGGTATATTTTATTTAAGGAGGGACTTCGCCTTG
>CALVVT010000092.1 GCA_944363935.1 uncultured Bacilli bacterium | reverse complement strand
TACTACTACTTCCCCAGATATTACAATAACTATAATTACAATATCCTCCTGTTGTTCTTGTATTATCATATATTCTATCTGATAATACTGCATTTCGCATTATTTTAATAGTGTTATCACTTGTATTGACACTAATAATCCTCCACTGTTCTCCATTGAAAGTGACATAGTTATTGGGACTAGCGCCTCTATATGTGTAAACATTATCTTCATAACTATCTTTATATAAGCCATCACCACTGGTTACTATATCTGCATTATCAAGTAAAGCTTCACCACCTGTAGCTTTCTTAACTACATTACCCTTGGCATTAATACTTAAGTTTGATTGCATTGCTGCATAACCGGCAGTCATTAACAGTAAAACCGCACATACACTAATAATCATAATATTATTTAATTTTTTTCTTTTTCTGTTTCTTTTCATAATATCCATCCTCTAATAAGAATATACTATATTTTTTTTATTTCGTCAATTAGTTTAGTAATAAAATGTCAATCATTTTTAGAAATGATACCGATTATCATTAGTTTAGTAATAAAATAACCAATAATTGTTCCTAAAAAATTTAAAATAATATCGTCTATATCAAATACTCTATTTATAAATAATTGTAATACTTCGATTAATAAAGGAAAAAATAAAGCTAAAATAATAATTATATATAATTTATGTAATTTATAAGTTAAATACATTCCCATAGGTATAAAAAGTAAAATATTACCTATTATATTTTTAATAAATAAATCACTTAATAAAGAATATCTACATATTTCTTTAAAAGGAATAAAATTAGAATCATAATATATTATTTGATTTCTCGTAACAAGATATACTAAAAAAAATAAATAAATTATAAAAATTAAAGATATGAAATCACTTATATTCATACCTTTAATAATTAAAATTGTAAATAAAATAATAAATGCGAGAAAAAAACTTATACTATTCATTAGTAATCACCTGATAATCAGTAATATCTTCACAAATAGCAAAAAACATTTCTACTTCAATACTACCATCTTTAATATTACTTTTTAAATATTTAGAATTAATAATATACTCATTTTCTTTTAATTTATCTTTTATTTTATTTGTTAATTTTTCTTGAGCTTTACTTAAAGCCTCGTCAAAAGTAAGAACTTCATTAATAACTTTAACTTCTTTTTGTTTTTGATAGACAAGTTTTATTGGTAGTATTGGATGACTTATAATGTTTTCTTCTTCATATTTTTTATTTTTATAACTTTTAGTGCTTAAATCAATATCTTTATTTAAAACTTTTAAAACATAATTTTCTTTTTTTCTTCCTGTTTCTTTTTCTTCATAATAAGCAAAAGGATAATTTATTTTAAGAACATACCAAACTTCACCATATACTTTCGCATCTGCTTTAACCCTGCCTCTTTCTTTATCAAAAACATATAACTGACCACTAACAATAGTATCACCTTTTTTAACGTAATTTCCTGGTCTTTTAATAACTTCTCCAGTATCTGCTAGTATCTTTTTAATAACGGCATCTTTTTTCGCAACTACGTTTCTTGGTATATTGTCATTATCATTATTTAAAATTTCTCTTTCTTCTAATCTAACTATATATTTAGTTCCAACCTCTTCAATTTCTAGCCACTCTATTTTATCAGGATATTTATTTAAAATATTTTTTTTAATTTTTTGAATAGTTTTATAACTTTTTTTAAACTTATATTTTTCAATATTATAATTTTCTAATTCTTTTAAAATTAAAGTTCTTATTTCTTTATTATTATGAACTACTTCTACTTTAAAAATAATATTAGTTAAAATTAAAAACAAAGTAAAACCTAATAATAAGAATAATAATAAATGTTTATTAATTTTAATTATTTTTTTTAACTTTAAAGGTCCAAAAACATCAGTTTCTAGTATATCGTAAATACTTTTTATTTTTAAAACTTTTTCATAATCTTTTTTATAAATAACTATATTTAATTCATTTCTATTAATATATTTTAACGATAATATATCTATTTTTCTACTTGTAAGTTTTTTTATAAAGCGATTTATATTTCTACCTTTAACATTTAAAGCAATTCTACTTTGAAATAAATTAAACAAATTCTATACCTTTTATTTTTCCCAAGATTAAAATTTCGTCAGTTAAAAGTTTAGAAATAATTAAATCTTCGCCTTTAATAATAACAATACCTTTATTATTTCTTACAATAATTTTATTATCGTCAAAGTGATCAATGTCTAAATAATTTACAATATCCACTTTTCCATCTAATAAAATTATTTTAAATTCGGTTTCTAAAATATAATCTTTAAGTTTTTTAAACACTGTATCACCTAAAAAATTATATGCATTTTTTGTCAAAAAAAGACAACCTTTTATAATAGTCGTCATAAATATGATATTTACATTTCATTTTTCTTCACCCAATTATAAAATATCATAAAAAATATAAAAAAATTGTCAAAAAAAATATATAATTTATTAATTTTTGCATTAGTTTAGTAATATAGTTTTTTATTTAATATATTAAAAAGCCCTTTGGGGCTTTTCATGTAAAAACTATTAACTAGATATTACTGAACTACTTTAAGTTTATCAATTTCTTTTGGTGATAAGCCAGTAGCATTACTAATTATTTTTTCGTCAATGCCTGATTTTAATAAACTTTTTGCTGTACTAATAGCCATTTCTAATTTTCCAGCAATTTCGCCTTTTTTGATTCCATCGTCAAATCCATCGTCGTAAAAACTATCTTTAATTAATTGCATTTCATGTTCCTTATCAAACTTCATAAATACACTTGCAAAATCTGCGGTTGTAAGTTTTTTAAACTTTTTGTTATATTTTTTCATAAACTCGTCTCCTTTCTCACAATATTTGTCTAATTCTTCACCAGAAAGTTTTAACATTATTAAGTATTTCGCATATCTAGGAGCGTCATCCCGGACTTCATGGTTACCTTTATTATAATATAACTCGACTATTTTGTCTATATTATAAGTTATAATTTTTAAATTATCGACATAATATTCGTCCCTTTCTTTATCGTAAACTTCATACTGATATTTTTGATTATTAAAATACTTCGGTAAATTTTCATTTAAATT
>CALVVT010000091.1 GCA_944363935.1 uncultured Bacilli bacterium | reverse complement strand
CCAATACTTTCACCATTAATAATTATTTTTGCCCCTATTTTTTCCGCATAAATATCAGCAATTCGGTACATCATTCTACGCATAATGGTTATCATATAATTGTCAGGGCAATTTTTATAAATTGCTTCCTGCATTTTTGTAAAAGGCACGATATGAACTTTTATTTTACCACTGTAATTATTTAGAATTCGCGCAAGTTTTAAAACTTTTTCTTTAGCTTCCATACTAGTATGTGGCGGTGATTCAAAATATAAACATTCAACGTCTACTCCTCTTTTTAAAGTTAAATATCCTGCTACTGGACTATCTATACCACCACTTAACATAAGTAATCCTTTACCTTGAATACCTACTGGATAACCTCCTAAACCTTTAAATAAATCCGTATAAATAAAAGTTCCTTCTCTTCTTATTTCAACAGTTAAAGTAATATCAGGATTATGAACATCTACTAAAAAATTACTGTTTTTTAAAATTAAAGCACCTAATTTCTTACTGTATTCCATCGAAGAAATAGGAAAACTCTTATCAGACCTTTTAGTAACAACTTTAAATGTTTTTTGACTTTTATCCATTATTTCTAAAGATTTTTTTAAAACATCTTCATAATTATTATTTACTTTATAAGCAATAGCTATACCTAAAATACCAAAAACTTTTTCTAATTTTTCTTTTATCTTTAAAGCATTATCACATTCAATATACATTCTAACTCTATCTTTATAAATATTAACATTTTCTTCTTTTAGTAAATTTTTAATATTATTTTCTAAAGTATTTATAAAAAAATTACGATTATCTTTTTTAGTTGTAAGTTCCCCATATTTAATTAAAATTAACTCCATATAAATTCCTCCGTTATAAATTATAGCAAAGAAAAAGACTAAAAACAACATTTAGTCTTTTTGGCCATATAAATTAAGTAATCTATCGTAAATACCGGGCTCTAGTTTATTTAAAACATTAATCGAAGTTTCTAATGATTTTTTATATTCACCTTTATTAAATAAAGTTTCACTGTACATTAAATATTTATCAACTTCAGGATAACTAGTTCGAAAACGATTACCATAGACAATAGCCATTTCAGCAAACATAGCCATTTTAAGCATCTCTCTTGTTTTCCCATATAGTTTTAAAGCTAAATCACGAGCAGTATCAACTCTGGTATTTAAAATTTCAATTTCTATTGGTTGTTTAGTAAGTTCTTTAACAATTTCTTTTATCGCATCTCTAGCTTCCCTTAATTCTACATAATAGCTATTAGGGATAACTGGTAAATTATAAGAACGAAGACTATCAGTAGAACTATATAAAAGCGTTTGAACTTCTGAAAGTTGCTGTCTTGCTCTTTGTTCATCGTCATGCATACTACCTAAAACATTTAACGATCTATCGAGATTAGCTTCAATATTAGATAATTTTGTAATTAGATTTTCCAAAGTTTCTTTTAATTTAGAATAAGGAAAACTATTATTACCTGTATGATCAAGTAAATTTTTATAATCATTATTTAAATGCTCTAAATCATTTTTGACATTATTTAAATTTTCGATATCTTTTTCCTTTAAATTATAAGTCATTTGTAAATCTTCTAGTCTATCAAAAATATCATAAACCAGTTCATTTGTTTTTATAAGTTTATTTTTTAACGTTTCGTTAGCTTCTTCATATTCTAGTTTAACTATTTTTTCTTTATCAAAATCTGTATATACTTTTTCAAAATAATCAGTTAAAACTTTTAAATCAAATAAACTATCTTCTAAATTAAGTTCTTTAGCTCTAGTTAAAATATCAGCTATTTTTTTATTAGCTTCTTCTATATTAAACTCAATATTTAAATAATCTAAAGGATAACCTTCTTCAGTCATTTTCAAATAAATATTTTCAATATCTTTAATTTTAGTTGGTAAAATATTTTCAGCTATTAGAACAATAGACGGAAGTTCTTCAACTACTACTTCCATATGTTTAAGCATTTCTTCAACTGCTTTTACAATTATATCAACGCCACTATATTCGTTTTGTTCTAAAATTATTTCAAAATCTTCAAACCTTTTAGAAATATTTTCAAACTGTTTAGCCACTATTTTAGCATAATCTGCATATTCATTTACATGTTCGTTAAATTGTTCATATAGTTTTCGGTAGCGAGCTTTTAATTTAGTAATAACAGCTCTACTTCTTTCTTCACTAGTAGTTAAATCTTTTATTTCATTTAATAAAAATTCTGATTTGGTTCGAACTTTATAAAGTTCCATCTCTAATTTAGCTATTTTATACATTGTACTTTTATAATCTTTTTTTGAAAGTGAGTATTCAGCTTCAATTAACATATCAGTTATTTTAGGAATTCGAACTTCAATAATATCATTAAGACGTTCTTTCCAATCGTCATACATCATTTCCAGTCTTTCATTTTTGACATAATCTTCTACTTTGGCCAGTTCTGGAATAGCTGAACTAGTAGCTATTTGATTTTTTTCATACTCTAAATTATTGATAATTTTTTTATACTCTGTTTTCTTTTTTTGCCGCATAACAATTAAAATAACAATTATTATTATAATAGCTAATATGCCAGCAATTAAATAAAAAACCATATTTTGATTCATACATTCTCACCTATTTTTCATTTTATCATATTTTTACTTTTTTTTACAGCTTTTTTTAACAAAAAACGTTTCCTATACAAGAAACGTTTTTAAACAACATTAACATTTAAGGTAACTGTTCTAGAATGTCCTAACATATCTTGAGCAGTAAATCTTAAAGTACGATTACCAGCATAGTCAATCGTTTTATAATGGTCAATTCGTAGTGTACCACGATAATTAGCTTGGTTTAATGTTCGGTCATAATGAGTTGGCGAATATACATCAGAAGTGCCACTACCATAATCCATAACTATTGGCGTTTTAAGACCACTACCATAACCACCAGTTTGTTCGGCATGTTCTGGTAAATATGCATTAGGGTTAATATAATCAACGACAACAACTCGGTACATAACTGTTCCTAGATTATAAGTACCACCATTAAGTGTTGTATTAGACGCTTGTTTAATTTCCGAATAATGAGTAATTCCCCATTCATCAACATCGACAATATAATTTGGATCATTTAACGATAAGAATATTTTAGGGGCTTTTGTATCACGATAAACTTTTAACGAACAAGTAGACCGGTTACCAGTTGACGAAGTAACTGTTGCATTATAATAACCACCCTCAACATCATAATTAAACGAATCTGTTTTGCCACTAATCCTAGAACCATTAGCATCAGTCCAACTATAACTACTTGCATTAGTTGTTTTTAAAGTAACTGTTGGTGAGCCAGAATAATACCAACTAATACCATTAGCTGTTTTTTTAAGACCACCACTTATCGATATCGAACAACTAGGATATACATTTTCTTTAGCTAAAGCTGCGTAATAATAATTAGTACTTGCACTTATATAAACACTAGCTCCAGCACTAGTACCACTTGAAGCGCTACTACTTGTACTCCAGCCTCTAAAAACATAACCACTAGGTATATATGACGAAGATGGCGTTGGTAAAGTTATTTTGCAACTACTACCAGTAGTACTACAAGTTTTAGTATATCTTCTAGTTCCATTTATATAGAAATAAGCTGTCTTGGTAACTTCTTTTTTCTTCCAAGTTGCATAATATGTTTTATTACTTGAAAGACTCACCGCCGATCCAGGAGAAGCTCCACTACTAGCACTAGAAGAAGTACTAAAACCATTAAAATTATAACCACTTCTAGTAAAAGTATTACTTGGTAAAATAGCCGTACAACTAGTACTTTGAACTTCATTATTATATACTGCCGGAATTGTACAACTTGAACTTCGCGCTGAACCAGTTCCGCCATTACCATTTGTCGTTAAAGTATAAGATTTAGAAGATTTTTTATATATCGCATATAAAGTTACATTCTTTTCAGGCATCGTATAACTACTTAAAGCTGTTTTGGCATTTTTATCAGTATTCCAGCCGATAAAAGTCCAGCCAGATTTAGACGCAGTCGGACTTAAATCTACTTGGTTGCCGATTTTTACCATTTTACTAGTTACAGTAGAACTACTTCCTCCATTTGTACTGTAATCATATGTAACTTTAAATGTAGTTTGTTTCCACACCGCATAATATGTTTGATTACTACCAAGAGTTACTGTATTTCCTGGTTTTTCACCGCTACTAGCATTTTTATTAGTATTCCAACCAACAAACTCATAATACTGTTTTGTATAAGAGTTTTCGGGCAAAATCGCCGTACAAGAAGTAGCTGGTGGCGTCTCTCCTTTGTAATTATATGAGGTTGGAATTGTACAACTAGAATTTTTAGCAGTTCCTGTTCCACCATTACCATTTGTTGTTAAAGTATAAGAAATTTGATTTCTTTTAAAGATCGCATAATACGTCTTGGCTGGTTTTTTAGGAATTATATATTTAGTAACCGGCTCTATATCAATATCTGTATCTTTTCCATTCACTTTAGCGCTCCAACCAATAAAATTATAATTATACGATTCGTAATTAGAATGAACATCGTTCGTTATATCTTTTTCAGTCCCTGGATATCCCTGAATATTAAAACTATTTATTTTATGACCATTTTCAAGAATATATCCGCCATTTGTTTGAGCATCAAACTTAATATATTTTTTTATCGAAGTACTCGGACATATTTCTTCATTAGCTCCAAAAGTTGAACCTTCCGTAACATATTTATAATAATAAGCCCCATCTTCATTAGTAATTACTACACAATCATTACCACTTACACCTTCGATATTATCAATTAAATAACCATTTTTTTGTAATTCCCAAACATATATTGAACCTGGCTCTTCTGTAGGAAGAAGATTTTTGTGCTCATTTGCCCAATTTTTTGCCGCCATAATAATACTTTCTTTAGTTTGTTCGTCTAATATATTTTTCCCTTTATTTATTTGATTAATAATTAAAGGTGAAATTATTAAAACTATTGCTGATAAAATTAATATTGTTCCGAGTAACTCGATTAAAGTAAATCCTCTTTTTTTCATTGCCCCACCTACTTTTATTATAATCATACCATATTTTAAATAAATTTCAAGTACTTGACTTCTATAAAAAAACATAATATAATTAATAAGCGTGAGAAAAGCAGCGTTATTTTGAAAATTATAATGTGGTTATTCCCTTAAAGGGGTTATCTTTGTAAGGCTGCTTATCAAAGATATTAGTATAATCCACCCTATAATTTGACAAAGTAACCTCTATCACAGGGAAGGAGGAAAAAGATGTCTCGTTATACTGGACCTAGATACAAAGTATCAAGACGTTTAGGTTTTTCAACTTTAGAAAATGGCAAAGAATTAGCTAAAAAACCATATATTCCAGGTGAACATGGAAATGCTCGTCATAAAAAATTATCTAACTATGGTATTCAATTACAAGAAAAACAAAAAGTTAGATTTATGTATGGTTTAAGCGAAAAGCAATTTAAAAAATTCTTTACTATGGCTGGTAAAATGAAAGGTGTTCATGGTGAAAACTTATTAAAATTACTAGAAAGCCGTTTAGACAATTTAGTATATCGTATTGGTTTTAGTACTAGTAGAAAAGGCGCTAGACAATTAGTTAATCATGGTCACATTACAGTTAATGGACATAAAGTTGACATTCCATCTTACATTGTTAAACCTGGTGATGTTATCGGTTTAAAAGACAAAGAAATGAAAATTGTTAAAGAATCTTTAGAAGCTTTACATAACCGTGTAGAATATATCACTTATGACGAAAATAAAATGGAAGCTACTTATGTTAGAACACCAGAACGTAGTGAACTTAATGCTGACATTGACGAATCATTAATTATTGAATTCTATAACAGATAGACCATTTGGTCTATTTTTTTTAAGAAAAAAACTAGTTTTCACTAGTTATGTTTAAGTAATTTTTTAGAAGTATATGTAACTCCGCCTATTCCAGCTAATGCTAGTAAAGCATAAATTATAATATTGTAACTTGTTTCAGGATTTTTTATTTCTTCTTTAGTTTCATTTTTGGGTTCTTCTGTAACTGGTTCA
>CALVVT010000090.1 GCA_944363935.1 uncultured Bacilli bacterium | reverse complement strand
TTAAGTAATTTAAACATGGGCCTTGTTGTTAATGCCGAAGGAATGTTTATGGGCTGCAGTAGTTTAAAAGAAATAACAGGGTTAAATTTAAGTAAAATTACTAATACTAGTAAAATGTTTAAAAATTGTACTAATTTAGAGAATTTAGATTTATCTAGTTTAGATAAAACTGATAAAGTAACAGATATGAGTGAAATGTTTGCTGGATGCACGAATTTAAAAACTTTAAAAATAGAGAATTTTAATACTTCAAGTGTTACGAATATGAATAGTATGTTTGCTGGTTGTGAAAAATTAGAATCATTAGATGTTAGTAGCTTTAATACTGAAAAAGTTATTGATATGCGTAGTATGTTTAATGGAGTGGGGTTAACAGAACAACTTAACTTATGTAATTTTGACACTAAAAAAGTTAAATGGGCAAGTGATATGTTTACAAACTCTTCTTTAACTACAGTTAAAGTTAATGGCTCCGGTGATAATCTAACTTGGACAATAAAAGATGAAGACTTAAATCTTGCTAAAGATATTCTTGTAAAAAATGAATGCCCGGTAGAAGGGAGCGATAATTAATGAAAAATAATCAAGGTTTTACTGTAGTTGAATTACTAGCCTCATTTACTTTAATGATGGTAGTTACAATGTTCTTATTTGAAGTAGTAATGGAACTTAAAAATATTTATGTTTCTTCTTCTTTAGAAACAAGCGTTAAAAATGAAAATGCTTTAATTGCTAGAGCGATAAATGATGCGGCTGAAAATGGAATTAACTTTGCTGATTGTCCTGGTGAAACTTGCCCTATTACTATTGACCAAAGTAGTCAGATAGTAAGAGTTAATAATCAAACATTTAAGGTGCCTAATGATACTAGTATCAGTGCATTAGAAGAGGGTGGAAGTTTTATTAATAATCAGTGTAATAGTGGAAATGGTTTTATTTCATTTAATTATAAAGTTGTTAGTAGTGATTTTAGAGATGGAATTCCTTTTAATTTAGTTTTAAATTGTTAAAATAAATTAATCCAAAAATCAAAGAAAATAAACATTAAAAAGCCAGAAATAAGGCTATGAATAATTCGGCAAACTAAAAAGGGAAAATATTTAATTTCAGTATCACTAATTATACTATATATCTGCATATGAACAGAAAGCCCCCCAAAAGATAATATCATAACCGTTAAAATACATTTTAATTTTAAAGGAATAGTTTCCATACTTATATATTTAATTCCCTGCGTCATTTCAATATAACCATTTAAAATACTTTGAAAAACACTGTTTAAATTAATATTATTATCGATAATAGTTGTAATAACTAAACACATTGTTATAACTCCTAAAATAAGTAAAAGAGTATTAATACTGCTAATTAAAGAATTAGTAATAATTGTGCCAAAATTCTCTTTGTTACTAATTCTTTTTTGATGCATCATTTCTATAGCGTATTTTAAATTAACTTTATTTTTTTCTAAAGGACTAGGATGGTAATTTCGAATAAATAAACCAATAATAAAGTTTCCTAAATAATGACATAATAAAATAAGTAATCCTACTTCTTTATTGTTTAAAAACATTAAAGCAACTGTTCCTAAAATAAATAAAGGACTACTAAAACAAGTAAAACATAGTATTTTAGTAGCCTCATAACTATTAATATGTTTACTTTCTAAAAGTTCTTTAGTATATTTGGCATTAGCGGGATTTCCTGATATAATGCTCATAACTAATATAAAAGCACAGTTACTGTTTATTTTAAATAATTTCATAAATGGTTTCATTAAATTACTAGTTAATTCGACAAAACCATATTTAATCATAACTTGTGATAAAACAAAAAAAGGAAATAATGAAGGAAAAATATTGTTTTTAAAAATATATAAAGCAAAAGAAACAGAATCAATAATACTTTTTGAAGCCGTTAAAATTTCAAAACAAATAAAAGTTAAAACCATCATAATAAAAACACTAATTATTTTCATAAATTTCACCTAAATAGTATATCTTTAATTGTAGAAAGGAATGCTTATGATTAATAAAGTATATGAAAAAATAAAAACATTTATAAAAGAAAATTATAAAACCTTAATCCTTTTTATCGTTTTAATTTTTTTAATGACCTTTAAATTGCCTTATTATATTTCCGCGCCTGGAGGCCTTATTAATACTGCTGATAGAATAGAAATGCCCGAAAATATGAAGCTAGAAGGCTCTTTAAATATGGCTTATGTAACAGAAATGGATGGTATTATTCCACTTCTATTAATTGCTTTAATAAATAATGATTGGGATATAGAAAGTAAAGAAGAAGTCACTCAAGGACTTGAGAGTATTGAAGAACAACGTTTTAGAAACGAACTTTTATTAGAAGAAGCTAATAGTACGGCATTGCTTGTAGCTTATGAAAATTCTAATATTAAATATCAAAAAGAAAACATAAAAGATTATATTACATTTGTTTATCCTGAAGCTAAAACTAATTTAAAAACTGGCGATATAATTAAAGAAATAGATGGAGTAAAAGTTAAAGATAAAGCCCAAATGTTTAATTTACTAGCAAATAAAAAAATTGGTCAAAAAATAAAAATAAAAGTTATCAATAACGAAGAAGAAAAAGAAAGAAACGCTACTTTAATTGATGTTAATGGTGAACCTAAAATAGGGGTTTTAGTTACTGAAACCTTTGATGTTAAATCAAACCATGATGTCGAAGTTAAATTTAAAAATTCGGAATCTGGCTCTTCAGGCGGTTTAATGTTAACTCTTACTTTATATAGTTATTTAAATAATATTGATTTAACTGATGGCAAGAAAATAGTTGGTACTGGAACAATTGACGAGTTTGGTAATGTTGGAGAAATAAGTGGAATAAAATATAAGTTAATTGGGGCTCATAAAAAAGGCGCTGATGTGTTTATTGTTCCCGCTGGTGATAACTATAAGAAAGCCAAAAAAATAAAGGAAGCTAAAAACTATGATATAAAATTAGTTCCTGTTAAGACTTTTAAAGAAGCATTAGCTTATCTAAATAGCTAATTTTTTTCTTTACAAATAAAAAATATTTTGGTATATTTAATAGTAAGAGGTAGGCAGAATGAAAAGGGAAAAACTTATAATAATTATATCTTTTATATGTTTAATTATCATAATATTTTTACTATACCGTTTCTTTACTTTATTTTCGGAAAAAGAAAGTATAAGTATTAGTACTAAACAGGAAATAGTGGATAATTATGATAAATTTAAAGTAGAGTTTGATAAAGCAATTAATTATCATTTTGATTTAAATAATTCTCGTGATTACGAAAAAACAATGAAAAAATTATATAAAGTAAGCAAACCACTAGAAAAACTTTGTATTAAAGAATACAAAGATACTTTAGCTAATTCTACTTGTGAAGTATTTAAAACAAATTATGAAGCAATTACTAATTATTATATTAACGATACCCTTGAAAACAAGAATTTAAGTTTGACGAAGTATGAAGATTATATTGATTACGATAATGATGGAAAATACTTTGGAAAAGGGGATGCGTCATGAATGAAGAAATAGAAGTATTAGAAATAGAAGGCTTTCAAGATAAGAAAGTTGAGGTATTAACTTTAGACGAAAAGAAAAAACCACTTTTTACTACTTGGCAAAAGATATTTATTGTTTTTTCGTTAATAGTTATAGTTCTAGGACTTTTCTTTGCTTTTGTTTTATATGGTAAAGCATCTTCATTTAGAGAATATTTAATTACAAATAATACCTCGCTAGCTACACTTTTATATAACGATTATACAATTAATAATGTTTTAGAAAATAATTATCTTAAAGAACCTTTATTAAATACTGATGTAACAAAAATCACCTTTGAAAAAAGTAAAGTTTCTAATAAATATGAAGATATTATTATTAATCATAATTCTGATAAAGATTATCAAATTATTAAAATAAATGAAAATAAGTTAAAAGGAAAAATGGTTATAATATATAATCCTAGTATTTTAAATTTAGAAAAAGTAAATGAAAACAATATTGATAATTATAATGCCGTTTTAAGTATTGGAAATAGTGGCTTAATTACAAATGATGGTAAAGTTTTAAACGATAATTCTAGAGCTAATGTTGGTGGCGGAATTATTGGAATCGATAAAGAAAATCGTTTAGTATTAGGTAAATATGGTAAAGAAGACGCTAAAAAGTTTAAATTTAGTACTGATTATGGCCCCTTTTTAATAGTTAATGGTGAAAAAGCTCAAATATATGGAAATGGTGGATATCCAGCTGATGCGAAAAACGTTATCGCGCAAAGACAAGATGGAACTATTTTACTGTTTCATATCAATGGCTTTGATTTCTTAACTGGTTCTAAAGGCGCTTATATGAGTGACTTATTAAATCTTTTAATTAAGTTTAATGCTTATAATGCTGCACTATTACCAGGTGGTGAAAATAGCTTTTTATATACAGGTGGTTTAAAAAATAATTATAATGGATATTCCTTTGTCATTAAAAAGTAAAGTGAACATATACTTTTATGAAGGTAAAAAATAGTAAAGGATGGTGGATATGGCTAAAGCAAGACATAGAAAAAAGAAAAAAGGTGTTAAAGTATTTATATTTTTACTTATAGTTTTATTAATAGGAATTGGCGTTTATTTTTACTTAAATCAGGATAAAGTAGAAGAAATAATTAAACCAGAAAAGAAATTAAAAATAGTTGACGAAGATTCAAAAACAAGGCCTATTGCGGTTATGATTAATAATAATCATGCTGCATGGCCACATGCAGGTCTTCAGGATGCTTATTTAAGTTATGAAATTATTGCTGAAGGTGGAATTACAAGAATAATGGCTTTATTTAAGGATCAAGACACTGAAAAAATTGGGTCAGTTAGGAGTGCTCGTCCATATTATTTGGATTATGCATTAGAAAACGATGCTATTTACGTTCATTATGGTTGGAGTGATGATGCGAAAAACGATATAAGTTCATTAGGAATTGACAATATTAATGGACTTACTGACGATAGTACTTTTTGGCGCGATACAAAATTAAATAAGGCTACAGAACATACGGTATTTACTAGTATGGAGCTAATTAATGAAAAAGCTAAAGAAGAAGGCTATGACCGTGACACAAATAAGGATTTACTCTTAAACTATAGTGTGGACGAAATTAGTCTTAAGAAAAGAGAAGACGCCGAAAAAGCTGATAATGTTTATATAAAATATTCTTATTATACTGATACTTCTTACGAATATGATAAAGAAAATAAAGTTTATAAAAGAAGTATGTCTGGTGAGCCACATGTTGATGCGGAAACAGGAAAACAGTATACAGTTAAGAATATCATTGTAATTAGTGTACCTAATCATAGTTATGATAGTTATGGTCGCCAAGAACTTGAAAATATTGGTTCAGGGGACGGTTATTATATAACAGATGGTTATGCCGTACCAATAACTTGGGAAAAGGATAGTAGAGGTAGTCAAACAGTTTATAAATATGCCAGTGGTAAGGAAATAAAAGTAAATGATGGTAATACATTTATTCAGATTCAGCCAGAGGGTGAAACCTTGACAATTGAAGGAAATGAAAATTCTGCAGAATAATTTGAAAAATTTTAAAAAATGTGCTATAATGGCAAAGTACTTGAGGTGAAAGAGAAATGGCAGGTCAAAAAGACTTACAATATAGAGAAATTGTTGAACATATTTTAGATAATGAAGAATTTTTGAAAATTAAAAAAATCGAACATCACGGTATTAGCCGTTATGAACATTCGGTTAAAGTATCTTATTATTCTTATAAGATAGCTAAAGCTTTACATCTTGACTATGAAGAAGTCGCTAGAGGAGGGCTCTTACACGACTTTTTCTTAAGTCCTGAAAAAAGAAGCAAAAAAGAAAGATTAACTTCTGTTTTTACGCATCCAGCGCAAGCGGTAGAAACAGCTAAATTAAATTTCAATTTAACAAAAAAAGAAGAAGATATGATTCGTGCGCATATGTTTCCAATAAATTTAACAGTTCCTAAATATTTAGAAAGTTGGATTGTTAGTTTTGTCGATAAAGGGGTAGCTTTAAATGAATTTTCCGCTAAATGTGGATTTCGTTTAAGGTTTGCTTATAGATATGCGTATAATTTATTTGCATTATTATTAATAGGATTTATTAAATAGGAGAGGATATTATGGAAAGAACTTATATTATGACTAAACCAGATGCTTATAAACGTGGTTTAGTTGGACAAATTATTACAAGAATTGAAAACAAAGGTTATAGAATAACCGATATGAAAATGATGAATTTAGACGAAGAAATTTTAAAAGAACATTACGCTCATTTAGCTGATAAACCTTTTTTTGGAGAAATAGTAGAGTATATGACTTCAGGACCAGTAGTTGGCATGATTGCCCAGGGCGATAATGTTGTGGCTGGAATGCGGAGTATTATGGGTCCAACTGATGGCCTAGAAGCCGCAGCGGGAACTATTAGAGGAGATTATGCTAATAATAAGTCAGAAAATTTAGTTCATGGTTCTGACAGCGTAGAAAATGCGGAAATTGAAATTAAAAGATTTTTTGGATAAGACTTTATGTCTTATTTTTTTTATGATATAATTGATGTGTGTCCATGTAGCTCAGCTGGATAGAGCAATCGCCTCCTAAGCGATAGGTCGAAGGTTCGAGCCCTTTCATGGACGCCATTTTTGTATATAATGGAGGTTTGTCATGGAATTAGTTGATGTTTTAAATAAGCAAAAAGAATTTACTGGTGAAGTTACTGATAAACATAAAGTGCCAGCAGGCTGTTATCGTTTGTCTGTTCATATTTGGATTATTAATGATAAAGGAGAATTATTATTACAACAAAGGTTAAGTACAGCGCATAAGTTTCCTAATGCTTGGTCTAATACAGGAGGAGCTGTTAAAGCAGGTGAGTCAAGTATTGATGGAGCGATTAGAGAATTAAAGGAAGAACTTGGTATTAGTGTTGCCAAAGAAGAATTAGAGTTTATTGCGTCATATAAAAGACCTAGAGATTATGCGGATGTTTGGTTACTTAATAAAAATATAGATATTAATGATATTGTTATGGCAGAAAATGAGGTTCAAGCTGTAAAATGGACGAAAAAAGAAGAGTTTGAAGAGCTATTAAAAAATAATAAGGCTGTAAGATCTTCTTATGATTATTTAAAATTATATTTTGACCCCAAATATTAATATAAATAAAGGAGAGTTTATGGATAAAGAAGTATTAAGTTATTTAGATAAATTAAACATTGATTATGAGGTAGTAAGTCACCCAGCAGCTTTAACTACAGAAGAAGCTGATAAGTATATTGAAGGTATAGATGGAATTAGAAGTAAAACTTTATTTTTAAGTGATCAAAAGAAAAGAAGATTTTATTTAGTTATATTAGACGATAAAAAAACATTGATATGACCGCTTTAGCTCTTATAGCTGGTGAAAAAAGACTAAAGTTTGCTTCAACCGAAAGTTTAAAAACTAAATTAAATCTCGAGCCTGGGATTGTTTCTATTTTTGGACTTTTATATAATCAAGATATTAAAGTATATATTGATAAAGAAATAATAAATGAAAATAGAATTAGTTTTCACCCAAATGTTAATACCAAAACAATTTTTATTTCGGTAAAAGATATGTTTAAATTTTTAAAAAATTTAGACATTAATTATGAAATAATAAATTTATAATTGACTTAAAGTGTACTTCAAGGTGTACAATTAAAAAGAGGTGAAAATATGCAGATAAAAGAAGTTGCCCAAAAGTTTAATTTAACAACTGATACACTTCGCTATTATGAAAAAGAAGGGTTACTTGGTCCAGTTAAGAAAAATAAAAGTGGAATTAGAGATTATGGTGAAGAAGATATTAAAAGAATAGAGTTTGTTAAATGTATGCGAGATGCTGGTATGCCAGTGGTGGCTTTAAAAAAATATTTAGATTTATTGGAAATAGGAGAAGAAACCCTTGACGAACGAATAGAGCTTTTAAAAAAAGAAAGACAAAAAATCAAAGATAAAATCGATATAATGCAAAAAGGGTATGATAAACTTACTTATAAAATTAAATTATTTAGTGGCCAAAAAGGCAAATAAAAGACTATATGAAATAATCATATAGCTTTTTTACATTTTTTTAGGTATTTCGATACCAAGTAAATCAAGTAAAGTTTTAATAACTTTATTATTAAAGTTTAAAATAATTTCAAAATCGTCTTTATTTTGGCCTTCTAAATCAGCAAGTCTATTATTTTGATAGAAATTATTAGCCATAACTGCTAAATCATATAAGTAACTTACAATATGATGTGGTTTTCTTTCTTTAGCTGCAGTATTGATAACATTACTAACTTCTAGTAGTTTAAGCCTTAAGGCTCTATCACTTTCGCTGTAAATTTTATTTGATAAAACACCATTATTTTCGTTTATAATTTTATTAATTCTTAAATAAGTATATAAAATATAAGGACCAGTTTTACCATTAACTTCGCTAAACTTTTTAATGTCGAAAATATAATTACGTTCTAAATCATTTTGTAGGTCGGCAAATTTTAAAATAGAAACGACAATTTTATCAATGTCTTCATTATCCATATGCTTGTTTTCTTCCCGCATATTTGTAAATTCTTCTTTAACTTCTTTAATTAAATCTTCAAGTTTTAAACTACCACCAGCTCTGGTTTTAAATGGTTTGTTATCTGGCCCATTAACTGTTCCAAAACCATAGTGTTCTAAAACGCCATCATACATATGACTTTTTTTAACGGCTCTAAATATTTGTTTAAAATACATACTTTGTCTACCGTCAACAACGTAAATAATATTATCTGGTTTAAAGTCCCGAGCTCTTTGCCAAATAGTTCCTAAATCACTAGTAGCATAAAGGTAAGCGCCATCACTTTTTCTAATTAAACAAGGTGGCATTTCAAACTTATCATTATCTTCTTTAACTTCAATTATTTTGGCTCCTTCGTCGTCTTTAATAACTCCTTGCTTGTCTAGAAAATCCATCATTTCTGGAAATTCTTTATGAGCATCACTTTCCCCATACCAATAGTCAAAATGAACATTTAGATAATCATAAATTCTTTTAATATCGTCTATTGAAACTTTTCTAATTTTTTCCCATAAAATATGATAATTAGGATCACCATCTTGAAGTTCTTTAGTAATACTTGCACATTTATTTTTAATTTCTTCGTTTTCCTTGCACAGTTTACTCATTCTTGGATAAGCTTCGTTTAAATAATTTAAATCAATGTTAATATCCTTAAAATCAGTATTTGGAAAGTCTTTGATAATTCCATAAATAACTTGACCTATTTGCAAACCAATATCACCTAAATGAACATCACCAATAACATTATTGCCTTTATATTTTAAAATATTGTAAATGGCTTGACCAATAACTGCAGCTCTTAAATGCCCAACATGAAGTGGTTTAGCCACATTAGGTCCACCGTAATCGATAACAATTGTTTTATCTTCTTTAGTAGACCCTAATATTGGTTTTGTCATTAAACTTTTAAGTTCATTATTGATATAAGTATCACTAACATTAATATTGATAAAACCTGGTTTGGAAATAAAAATTTCTTTAAAATAATCGTTAAAATTATTTAATTTTTTAATTTCTTCTTCAAATTCTAATCCAATTTCCATTGGGGCTTTATGATATGTTTTCGCTAGTTTAAATAAATCGTCACACTGAAAATCAGCATTATTAGATTTACTGATTTTAACCTTTACTTCATAACCTAGTTTTTGAAATACTTCATTAAATAAATTTTCCATATTCTCCTCCTTCAAATAAAAAAATTCTATAAAATAAGGACGAAAATTCGCGGTACCACCTTACTTCATAGAATTTCTATGCACTTTAATCTTTAACGCAGAAATACGATTAAACTCGGAAGGTGCGTTCGTAAAATATTATTTTCAGTTTCCACTAACCACTGACTCACTATAAATAAGGGATTTTACTACTATTCCTCGTCTTTGTTTAATAAACTATTTAAGATTATATCTAATTTATATTTACTTGTCAAGCAGAAAAATGTTATAATTTAAATAGAATAAGGAGCTAGAATTATGATGTTTGATAGAAAAGGTTTAAAACAAAAGGCTAGGAAAAATTTAAAACATAATTATTTTAGAGCTGTTATTGTCGCATTTATTGCTTTTATTTTAGTTAATGAAAGGTATGATTTAGTTTCTTATAATATTAATCATAATACCGAGACTTCTAATTACGTTAATAATTTTCATATTATAGATAGTATATTTAGTGGTTTTGACTCTTATGTTGATGCCTCTAACGCTTCAAAAGGTATTTTGGCAATATTTGTTAATAACATTGCTTCGGCTAATTCGTTCTTTGTCGGGATTTTAAATGGTTTAAATCAAATAATTTTTCATAATCAAATAGCTAGTGCTTTAATAATTTTTAGTGGTATTTTATTAGGCTTTATTTTCTGGCTTTTTATTAGTAGTACGTTTGAAGTAGGAAGAAATAGATTTTTTATCGAAAAAGTTAATCATAAAGATACGCCCTTTGACAAAATATTTTTTGTTTTTCGGGTTAGAAAAGCTTTACATGTTGCTTTAATAATGTTTTTAAGACAAGTTTATACTTTACTTTGGTGTTTAACTATTATTGGCGGAGTTATTAAGTATTATTCTTATTTAATGATACCTTATATTTTAGCTGAAAATCCAGGGATTTCAAAGAAAGAAGCATTTCGTTTATCTAAAGAAATGATGAGAGGTAATAAATTAAACTGTTTTAAAATGGATTTATCATTTATTGGGTGGAAAATTTTAGGTTTATTTACTTTAAATATTTCTAATTTATTAATAACTGAACCATATTATCAAATGACTTATGGTAATTTATATTTAGATTTAAGAGAAAAAGCTTTAGTAAGAAATGAAGAATTTAATAAATTATTTACCGATAAAAGATTATTAGAAGTATGTGATGTTTATCCTGAAGGCGTAGCTAAAAGAAATATTAGAAGATGGCTTAAAATTGATTATAATAGAGAATATTCCGTTTTAAGTTTAGTTTTAATTTTTTTTACCATTTCTATGATGGGGTGGGTCTGGGAAGTTGCTTTAAATTTATTTAGAACGGGTGAGTTTGTCAATAAAGGAACTTTATTTGGACCATGGCTTCCTATTTATGGAGCCGGCGGAACAATTATTCTAGTATTACTTTCTAAAATAAAAGAAAAACCTTTATTTGTCTTTCTTTTATCATTAATTATTGGTGGTTTTATTGAATACGTAGTAAGTGTTTATTTGGAACTAGTTTATGATATGCGGTGGTGGGATTATAGTGGCTTTTTTATGAATATCGATGGCCGTATATGTTTAGAAGTTTTAATTTTATTTGGCCTTGCGGGTATGACTGTTATATATGTTATCGCCCCATTACTTGATAATTTATATACGAAAATTCCGTATTTAGTTAAAATTGTTATTTGCACTATTTTAGTAACTTTATTTGCAATGGATTTTATTACTTCGACAATTATGCCTAATAGTGGAGCTGGTATTACAACTATTGCCATGATTTTGATAAATTAAAACAGGGATTATTTTCCTTGTTTCAGCCTGTTGACTAATTTGTCAACAGGCTGAAAGCCTTGAAAGACAAAGGTTTTTTTATTTTTTTACTGATAACTATTTTATACTGATAAAGTATATTATTAGTAATTACTGATAATATGTTATAACAAATTAGGCAGATTTTCTGCTTTTTTTGTGGTTTACAAAAGGATAAAATTAATGTATAATTAAGGCAGTTGCTGGATTAGCTCAGCTGGTAGAGCAACCGTCTCGTAATCGGTAGGTCGCAGGTTCAAGTCCTGTTTCCAGCACCATCTGTATTTAACCAGATAATATAGTTTGGTTTTATATACATATAAACATAGAAAAAGTTATTCCAGTCTACTGGAATATTTTTTTAAGAGGTTGTGATAATATGCAAGTAATAAGTGGAAAATATAAAGGTAAAAAATTAGATGGTTTTAAAATAGATGGTACTAGGCCAACTATGGGAAGAGTAAAAGAATCTTTATTTGCAATGCTTAATCCTTATTTAGAGGGGAGTGTTTGTTTAGATTTATTTGCTGGTTCTGGTTCTTTAGGATTAGAAGCGATTAGTAATGGGGCGGGGGAAGTAGTTTTAGTAGATAATAATCCTATTGTCGTAAAATCATTAAAGAAGAACGTTCAAAACATTAATGAAAATATCCAAATAATTAAAGAAGATTATGCTAGCTATTTAAAAAAATGTCAAAAGAAATTTAATATAATTTTTTTAGATCCTCCATATGAAGCTAATTTAATTAATAAAGCTATAGAAATTATCGAAAAGAATAATTTATTAGCTAAAAAAGGAATATTAGTTTGTGAATATGAAAAAGAGGATATTGTTTGTGATTATAAATTAATTAAGAATAAAAGTTATGGTAGTAAAAACATTAAAATATTTCAAAATGATTAGAAAATAACTATATTTTAGGTCCAAAATGGACTTTTTTTAATTTTTTTAAAAAATTTTCAAAAAAAAGAAGGATTTTTTAAAAAAATCTCCTATGATATATAATAGGAGGGCAAATTATGAAAAAAAAATATCCATTTACTTTGCAGCCAGGACTTAAAGATTGTGGTGCTGCCTCTTTATCGATGATTATAAAATATTATGGTGGCTATATTGGAATAAACCAATTAAATGATATGCTTAAAACCTCAAAAAATGGAACTACCGCTTATCATTTAGTTAAAGTCTTAAAACAATTAAATTTTGAAGCTAATGGTTATAAAGTAGAACTTGCTGAAATTATAAAACACTCTACACCATTTATTGTTAATGTAATAATTGATAAATCATATAAACATTTTATTGTTGTATATGAAGTTCATAATGATTATTTATTAATAGCTGATCCTGCCAAAAAAATAGAAAAAATGAGCTATCAAAAATTTGCAGAAATTTATAATGGGGTTATTATCAAAATGCGGCCATTAAAGCCCCTAATTAAAGTTAGACAAATTAGTAATGTTAAAATTTTAAAAAAAATGGTTATCTCTAATAAAAGAAGCTTGTTTCTAATTTTTATTACATCTCTAATCATTACTATTTTTTCAATTTTAGTAGCTTTTATTATGCAGCTAGTACTTGATAATATAAATAATCAAAATTTAATAAAATTATGTTTATTGTTTCTATTTTTAATGATTGGCAAGATTTTAATTGAACTAGGACGAGGTTATATTCTAATAAAATTAAATAATAAAATCGATAGAGAATTAACAGTAAAAGTATTTAATGACATAATAAGCCTTCCATATAATTATTATCACGGAAAAACTGCTGGTGAAGTTATTAGCCGAATAAATGATTTAAACTTTATTAAAAATATGATTAGTAAAAGTTTAGTTACATTTTTAATTGATATGCCTTTATTAATATTACTATCATTTATTTTATTTTTTCTAAAACCTTTTTTGTTTATTGTCGTTATTATCTCTTTATTATTATATGTTGTATTTTTTATATTAATACGTAAAAATATAAGTGATTTAGTTTTTTTAGAAAATATGGAAAAAGCTGAAGTAAATTCTTTTATAGCAGAAGCTATTAGAGGGTTTGAAACTATTAAGGGGCTTGGTGTTGAAAATAAAATTAAAAATATTTTTTATAATAAATATCAAAAGAAAATAAATAGTAATTATAAATTAGAAATTTATTATAATAAACTTTATTTAGTTAAAGAATTAATAAATGTTGTTGGTTATTTTTTGTTAATATTTGCTGGAATTAATTTAATAAACAAAGGATTTTTAACAATTGGTCAGTTTTTAACTTATATAATACTTTTTATTGCTCTTTCTAATTCTTTTAGAAGAATTATCGATTTAGATTTAGACTTAAAAGAGGCAAAAGAGGCTTTAGTTAGAATATTAGATTTAACGTATTATCAAAGAAAAAATAAATTATTGAATAAAAAAATAAATGGAAATATTATCATAAAAAACTTAAGTTTTAGTTATGACGATATTAATCTAACATTAAAGAATATAAACTTGAAAATAAATAAAGGTGAAAAAATAATGCTTTATGGAGAAAGTGGGAGTGGTAAAAGTACACTTCTTAAAATTCTAAAAAAATTCTATCAAGTAAAAGGAATGGTTTATATTGATAATGTTCAGATAAATGATTATGATAAAGGAAATATTGATAATAGTATTGTTTATATTGGGCAAAATGAAGTTATTTTTACAGGCACTTTATTAGATAACTTAACCTTACGTGGTAATAATTATCAAAAACAACTTGATTTATCTTTAGCTAATAGTATTGTAAATAAAGATAGTTTAGGTGTTTATGCCTTAACTGAAGAAAATGGTTTTAATTTATCAGGAGGACAGCGTTCTAGAATAGCTTTAGCTAGAGCTCTTCATAATTTTGAAATACTTTTAATTGACGAAGGTTTTAGTCAAATAGACATTAGTATGGAGCGAAAAATAATTAAAAATCTTTTAAAAGAGTATAAAGATAAAACAATTATCGTTGTTTCTCACCGTCTTGATAATTTAGATTTATTTGACCGCTTTATTTGCATGGAAGATGGACAAGTTAAAGAAGATGTTAGGAGGAATAAAAATGTTAACTGAAAAGGAATTAATTAAAGTTACAGGTGGTGAAGCTAGTAGTTTAGGTATAGGCGCAATTATTGGTGGTATTGCAACTTTCATTATTGGGGTAATCGATGGCTTTCTTCGTCCACTTTCTTGTCACGAATGAAATTAACTGATAGTGAACTTAAAATGGTAAGTGGAGGCGCAATTACAGCTTCACTTATAAATGCTCTTGCTAGGGGCATAAGTGTTTTATTTGAACTTGGACAAGCCGTTGGTTCAGCCATTAAAAGAGCAATCACTAAAACTACCTGTACTTTATAGAAAGTAGGATATCCCTACTTTTTTTTCTTGCGCCCTTTTATAATAGTATGATATAATGAGGTTAATTAAGAGTAAAGAGGATTTGGTAGTAGGGAGTATGCTTTATGACTGTTAAAGAAATTTTTAAGATAGTAGGTATAAACGTGCCTAAAAATATTGACGAAAAAAGAGAAGTGGAGGTAGTTTCTGGCTTTTTACCTCATGTTGTTAACAGATTTGGAATATTTTTTGATATTTATGATATGTATGTTGAAAAACAAAATATAAATTTATTGAAAAAAGCGCTTGATACAGGATAAACGCATGAGTTTATAAAACTTATGTGTTTTTGTTATTGTCAATATAAAAATGTAGGTTTTTGATAATATAAGCGTGTAGGAAAACCTACATTTTTATATTGTTTTTTTCCTACATTTTTATATTAACACTAACAAATAATGACGATATTCTTTTCTTTGGTAACACTTCTATTGTGGCTATTAAAGTAAGTAATGCAGATATTTTTAATACTCATATAAAAAGAGTAAGAGAATTATATTTAGCTGGTAAAATAAAGAATTGTGCTGGTTGGCAGGTGTATCAATCGTTTCAAAGATTACCATTTACAGAAAAGGTTATAAAAGAAAAATTTATTTTAGTTGACGATAAAACAACTGATTATGATACGCCTTCAGATTATGAAAAGGGTGAGAAAAATGCTGAAAAAGTTTTATAAAGATATTAAAAAATATTTTAAATATATTTTATATAGTACGAAATCCCAGTTAAAAGCGGAAGTTACTAATTCTTATTTAAGCTGGCTATGGCTCTTTTTAGAACCAATTTGTTTTATGCTTATTTATACTTTTATTGCAATTGTTGTTTTTGATTCTAGTGTTGAGTATTTTCCAGTATTTGTTTTTATTGGTCTTACTATTTGGAATTTCTTTAGTAAAACTCTTACTTCAAGTGTTAAATTAGTTGTAAGTAATAGAGATACAGTTACTAAAGTATATATTCCTAAATTTGTTTTATTAATTGTTAGAATGTGTGTCAACACGGTAAAATTTTCTTTATCATTTTTATTAGTTATTATCTGTATGATTATTTATCAAGTACCAATTAGTTTAAATGTTTTATGGTTTATTCCTCTTTTTATGATTTTATTTATAATTACTTTTGGTTTTGCATCTATTTTTATGCATTTTGGGGTTTTTGTTCAAGATTTAGCTAATATTACAACGATTGGTCTTCGGCTTTTGTTTTATGCATCTGGTGTCTTTTTTGCAATAGAAGATAGAGTACCTGAACCATTTAATAGTTTACTGATTGATTTAAATCCTATTGCTTTAATTATAACGGAATGTAGGGACGTCTTACTTTATAAGATGATGCCTGACTTTATTTTAACTGGCATTTGGTTATTAATTGGTATTATTTTATGTTTAATTGGAATTAAAACAATTTATAAGTATGAAAATACATATGTAAAGGTGATGCGTTAATGGATAAGAAAATAGCAATTACAGTTAAAAATTTAGATATTTATTACAAAGATATTAAACGTTTTTCTTTCGCTCGTTCAGGTTTAAACCATCTTCGCGGGGTAAAAACTTTTCATGCGGTTAAAGATGTTTCCTTTGAAATTCCGAAAGGTCAAATAGTTGGTATTTGTGGTAAAAATGGGAGTGGGAAATCAACTTTACTTCGGGCTATTGCCGGTATATTTTCGCCAGATAAAGGCCGAATTAATCTTCATAAAAATAGTGTTTCTTTACTTTCAATTGGCGTTGGTTTTCAAAAAAAACTTTCAGGTTATGAAAATATTTTCTTATCAGGTCTTTTACTAGGTTATTCGGAAAAAGAAATAAAAGATAGACTTAATGAAACAATTGAATTTTCCGAACTTGGTGATTTTATTTATAAACCGGTTAATTCTTATTCTTCGGGGATGTATTCAAAACTTGCTTTTTCGATTACGGCTATACTAGAAACGGATATTATGTTAATTGACGAAGTTTTATCCGTAGGAGATATTCGTTTTAGACAAAAGAGTTATAATAAAATGAAAGAGCTTATTTCTGACGAAAACCGAACGGTTTTAATAGTATCGCATAGTATAGGAACTTTAAAAAAACTTTGTGACCGAGTTATTTGGCTTAATGAAGGAAAAGTTGAAGCCGATGGTAAGGCTAGTGAAGTTTTAAATAAATATGAAGCATATATGAAAACTTTAGATTAATATGCTTTTTTTTGACTTTTTTCGCAAAATATTTGAAAAATCAAGGAAAAAATGTTATAATGACATTACAAGAAGGGAGGTATGTTTATGGGTACTAAAGTTGTAGTAAAAAATGGTAACATTGATATGGCACTTAAAAGTCTAAAAAACGATAAAGATGGCTCCCGCGCACAGTTAAAAGAACGTAACCAAGGCTATTTAAAACCAGGAGTAAAAAGAAGAAATGCCCGGAAAGAAGGCATTAAAAACACTCGTCGTCGTGAAAGAATGTCAAGAAGATATGAACGTTAAGCAGCACAATTTTGCTGCCTTTTTGAAAGGAAATGATTAATATGAGAGAAAGAATATTAAATGATTTAAAAGAAGCTATGAAGGCTCAAGATAAGGAAAAATTATCAGTTATCAGAATGCTTAAAGGTTCGATGCAAATGGAAGAACTTAATAAAAAACATGAGTTAACTGACGAAGAAGTTATTAATGTTGTTACTAAAGAAATTAAATCAAGACGTGATAGTATTAAAGAATTTGAAAAAGGTAATCGTAATGATTTAATTGAGAAAACAGCCGCTGAAATTGATATTTTAAAAGCGTATTTGCCAGAACAATTATCAGAAGAAGAAGTTTTACAAATAATTAATGAAGCTTTTGACATTGTTAAACCAGAAAGTCCTAGAGATATGGGCAAAATCATGAAGGAAGTTTCTCCTAAATTAAAGGGGCGCTATGACATGGGAAAAGTAAGTTCTATTATCAAAGAAAAATTAAATTAGTTAATGTGAGAGTAGGATACTAAAATATGGATAAAATTTATACTGCTGAAATGATATTGCTAGAATATAATAGATTAACTTAATTAGTTGATCTTTTTAAATAAAATATTATATATTTCTAAAAATGTTTTATAATTTAAGTGATGTTAAAAAATATAGATAGTAATTAGAAGGTGGGGTTATGTATGAAAATTGATGGCTGGAAAATATTTCAGATTATTCAGTTTATATTATTTTTAGGTGTTAGTGTA
This sequence comes from uncultured Bacilli bacterium, assembly GCA_944363935.1. Classification (GTDB taxonomy): domain Bacteria; phylum Bacillota_I; class Bacilli_A; order RF39; family UBA660; genus Coprosoma. Next base: position 39,121 of record CALVVT010000090.1, on the reverse strand, counting down.
TTTTTGTTTATTAGAAAAGTTGATGGAACAGGAGCAGAAAATACGCTTGATGTGGCATTTTTAAGTTTTTCGGTATGGCTAGGTTTTTATCTATTTTTATTAGCGCTTGAGTATGGTATAAGGTTTTTATTTAAGAATAAGCAAACTAAATTATAATTAGAAGGTGGAAGTATGAAAAAAGTTTTAATTCATGGTTCAGGTCATAAAGCAATAAGCTGGAATAAAACAATAGAATATATTAATTATGATAATGTATTATGCCCAGAATTATCTTTAATTCTGGGTGGGAAAGAAGCAAGTTACGATAATTTGTATGCTTCGTTTAGTAAATACTGCAATGATATAGAAGGCAAAATTGATTTATGTGGTCTTTCGCTTGGTGGTATTTTAGCTTTGAATTATGCTTTAGATTTTCCTAATAAAGTAAATTCACTTATTTTAATCGGTACTCCCCACCAAGTACCTAAATTTATGTTTAGTATTCAAAATGTAATTTTTAAGTTTTTGCCTAAATCGCTTTTTGAAGATATGGCTTTTAATAAAAAGGATACTTTTATTTTAGGTAATTCAATGAAAAAATTAGATTTTAGTGATAAAGTTTCTAAAATTAAGTGTCAGACTTTAATAATATGTGGTGAAAAAGATAAGGCCAATATTAAATCGGCATATTATTTATCTAAAAATATAAAGGGTTCAAAATTGGAAATTATTAAAAATACTGGTCATATTGTAAATGAAGAAAACCCCAAAGAACTGGCTTTGTTAATTAATAATTTTTGGAAGTATGTGTGTTAATAAAAAGGGCAAAATTGTAAAATTTGCTTGCTAGAAAAAAGGATAGTTAAATGATACACTTAATTTGGAGGTGTAAAAAATGAATTTAGGAAATAATTTATTTCAAGCAAGAAAAAAAGCCGGACTATCACAGGAGACGGTGGCTGAAAGGTTGGGCGTAAGTAGGCAGACTGTTTCAAAATGGGAAACTAGTGAAACAGTACCTGATATTTATCAAGCTAAAAAACTGGCTAAATTATATAATTTATCTTTAGACGAGTTAACTGAATTTGATGTTGATGTCAAAGAAATTGAAGAAGTAATAAAAAAGACAAATGAAGAAAAGGAAGCTAAAGTTAATTGGACAAATGCTTGGGGGAAGAAATATCCTATACTTATTAAATATCAAGATAAGGTTGATATAATGAGGTATGCGAAGGAGATAAGAAGGTTACTTAATAGTTTAGAGAAAGAATATGGATTTAATTCATTAGATAGTATGATAGTTTTAAAAGACATACTTTATCATGAGTGGAAAGATAATAAGTAGTAGTTTTATTAAGTATGAATAGAGTATATTCAAAAAGTGTGTTAATCATTTTAACTAATGATTAACAGATAAAAAGTTAAAAAAAGAGTTAGGTAAAATTGATAAAAAAGAAGAAAAGAAAAAGTATTATGCGAGAAGTGAAAATCCTGAAAAAGATTATTTTATTAAAAAGTTAAATTTATCAGATATTGTTCATAAAGTTTTATTAAAATATAGAGTATATTTATTAGACGAAAAAATATTTGTCCAAGTTAATAATTTAGAGAAGGATGTTTATACTGATGAAAAGTGGCTTGTATTTATTATTTCACAGATTATTCAAAATTCAATTAAATATATGGATAAAAAAGATAAGAAGATTGTGATAGATGCTATTGAAAATAAAAGTAATGTAGTTTTATCTATAAAAGATAATGGACGGGGAATTACCGAAAGTGATTTAGTCCGAATTTTTGAAAAAGGCTTTACTGGAAGTGATAGAACTAAAGCGAAATCTACAGGTATTGGTCTATATCTGGCTAAAAAGATTTGTAGTAAATTAGGTTTAGAAATAAAGGTAAATTCAAAATATAAAGAAGGGACAGAGGTTCAACTTATTTATCCGAAAAACAATTTTAATAAAATTGATTAAGATTATTAAATAATATTAAAATACGTTAGAAAAGTTAATCTCTAACGTATTTTTTTCCTAAAAATTAACGGTGATACCGTTCATTAAATTTATCTATTTGCGTCATTTGTCTATTTTGTAAAGATTTTACTTTAGGTTTATTAAAAATATCACTTTCAGTTAATAATTCGCGGTTAAAATCAAAAGTAAATTCACTTTCACAAACTGTTTTAAGACCTTTATTAAATATTAGTTGTTCAAAATAACCAGCTTTAATAACACCTTTATTTAAAATAAGTTCCATCTTATAAGCTCCAGGATATTTTTGTTTATTATCAAAGCATAAGTCGCTTAAAGGGGGCACATTGACTATAAAAGTATCTTTTTGATTAAATAGGGCCGCTTTATGTTTATGACCACAAATAATAAGTTTTTTGTCAATTGTTTTTAAACCAATATTATTAACCGGATGTTTAATAAAAAATTGGTCACTTTCCAGGTTGACAATACTTATTCCAAAGCCAAGACCAATAAGATCTGGTCTAGCATTATTAATCATTTGATTAACGTTTATACCAAAATTTTCTAAAGCACTATAATCGTGATTACCATAGCAAATTAAACTTATAATGTTTTTATCGAATGGATAATTTTTAATTGCATAGGCTATTTGTTCTTCAGGAGTACTTATTTTTTGCTTGCTTTTACTAAACGTTCCATCAATAACATCACCAGCATTAATAATAATATGAATGCCTTCTTTAATGCAGTATTCGTATATTTCATTTAAATATCTTATATTTTGATTAACATTACCTAAATGTAAATCAGAAATAAGTATTGCTTTAAAATGACCGTTTTCTAACTTTAGATAAGCAGTATTTGTTTCGGGAATTCTTAAGGAATATTCTGGCCTGTATATAACATTGCCATCATCTTTTATTTCACTAGTAAAAGTATAACCAGAGTTTAGAATACATTTTATTTGTTTATGAACTTGGATTGGTGTTTTATTTAAACTTTTGGCAATTTCATTAACGCTTTCCCCATCTAATAATTTACTTAAAATAATTTTATTTAATTCTGTCATAATATTTCTCCTCAAACAACTAGTATTTTAGCACGTTTTTAAATAGTTTGTAAATAATTTTACTTTTATTTCTAAATATTGTATTATATTAGCGAAGGGAGAATAATATGTATAAATTAAATAAAAATTCGAATCAAATAATGATTACTCATATGATTAACGATAATTTTTTAGGATATATATCACATGTCGGAAATGAAGCTTATCATAAAAAAAATGACGATAGTGTAGCAATTATAAATCATTTAGAAAATGAAAATTTAAGATTATTAATAGTTGCTGATGGAACTAGTGATACTGAATATGGAGCAACTGCAGCTCTTTATTTAACGGAAGAATTAAAAAAATGGTTTCAAACTTTACCAATTTCCTATATTAATACAATGCCTACTTTAAAATCAGTTTTTTGGGGAAAGATGCGGGAAATTAATAAAGAATTACTTGATAAATATCATGGTAATGGCGCTACAACATTAGTTTGTGCGATTGTCGGAGAAAAGGAAACTTTAATCGCTAATTCTGGAGATTCTCGTGGTTATATTGTTAGTCATGGTGAGTTAAAACAAGTTACTTTTGACCATTTAATGTGGTTTAAATATAATGATCCTGATAGTATTTTAAAAGACGATATCAGGTTTATGAAAGGTAATAGTTATATTAGCCGAAGTATCGGAACTAGTGAAGAAGATTTTAGACCCGATGTAACAGTTTTAGATAATAACGATTATGAAGCCTTACTACTATTTACTGATGGAATTACGGATATAGTATCTGATAGTAAAATAAAATTTATATATGATAAAAATTTACCAGACGAAGTTTTACTTAAAATAATTCATGAAGCAGTTGATTCTAACCCAGAAGCCATTTCTAAAGAAGCTCTTACAAGGTTTGAAGGCCGAATGCATATGATAAATAATTTTACGACTCCTGGTAAAGATAATGCTACTATGTTGTTATTTAAAAAATTATAAAGAAATAATTGACAAGAATAATAGAAAGGTGTATAAAATATATTAATGTGAAAAGAGAGGAGAATATGTATGGCTAAAAAATTAGTTATTGTCGAATCACCAACAAAAATGAAATCAATTGGCAATTATTTAGGTAATGAATATATTGTTTCGTCTTCTAAAGGGCATATTAGAGATTTATCAACAAAAGGTAAGTTTGGTTTAGGTGTTGATGTTGATAATCATTTTAAACCAGATTATAAAACAATTAAAGGTAAAAAAAGTGTAATTACTGAATTAAAAAAAGAAGCGGAGAAAGCTGATAAAGTAATATTAGCTACCGACCCCGATAGAGAAGGAGAAGCTATTAGTTGGCATTTATATGATGCTTTAGGCCTTTCTGACGATAAGTATAGCCGGGTAACGTTTAACGAAATAACGCCTAGCGTTATAAAGGAAGCGTTTAAACATGAAAGAAAAATTGATAAAAATTTAGTTAATAGTCAAGAAACTAGAAGAATATTAGATAGAATTATTGGTTTTAGATTAAGTAAATTAATTAAATCTAAAACTGCTGGTAGTAGTGCGGGACGAGTTCAAAGTGTAGCTTTAAAGTTAATTGTCGACAGAGAGCGAGAAATAAATGCTTTTAATAAAGAAGAATATTGGACAATAACTGCTGATTTTAATGATTTTAAAGCTGATTTATTTCAGTATAAACATAAAGATATAAAGATAAAAAACGAATGTGAAGCTAATGAAATTTTAGAGAAATTATCTAAAGCTTTTGAATTAGAATCAATCGATAAAAAATTAAAAAACAAAGCTTCTAAAGCCCCTTATATTACTAGTTCACTTCAGCAAGATGCTTCAAATAAACTTAATATGTCGGCTTCTAAAACGATGATGACGGCTCAAAAATTATATGAAGGTATTGATTTAGAAAATGAAACAGTTGGATTAATTACTTATATGCGTACAGATTCGATTAGACTTTCAAATGATTTTGTTAAAGAAACTTATAATTTTATCGAAGGCAAATATGGTAAAGAATATACAGGAACGGTTAAAGTAAGTAAAAATAAAGATAATGTTCAAGATGCTCATGAAGCAATAAGACCAACTAGTATTAAAAGAACTCCAGAAAGTGTTAAACCATATTTATCTAATGACGAGTTTAAACTTTATAGACTTATTTATTACCGGGCTTTAGCGAGTCTAATGGCTCCAGCTAAAATAGAAGGGACAACCGTTATTTTAAACAATAATGATTATCAGTTTAAAGCGACTGGACAGATTATTGTTTTTGATGGTTATTTAAAAGTTTATAAAGATTATGAAAGTACTAAAGATAGTATTTTGCCACCTTTTGATACTTATAAATCTAAAATTATTGTTTCAAACGATATTGTTAAAGAACAACATTTTACCGAACCGCCAGCAAGATATACCGAAGCATCTTTAATTAAAGCTTTAAAAGTTTCAGGAATAGGTCGCCCTAGTACATATGCAACTATCGTTAGTAATATTAAAAAACGTGGTTATGTTGTTTTAGATAAGAAAAAGTTTGTGCCAACTGAAGTTGGAATTGAAGTAACAGATCGGCTTCAAGAATGTTTTTCTAATTTAATTAATGTTGAATATACCGCTAATATGGAAAATGAACTTGATTTAGTAGCTGATGGTAAGGAAGTTTGGTATGAAGTTTTAGAAGATTTTTATAAGGATTTTGAACCAGCAGTTGAAGATGCTTTAGAAAAACTTCCGAAAAAAGAAGTCAAAGAAACAGGCGAAATGTGTCCAGAATGTGGGCATCCTTTAGTTATTCGTAAAGGAAGATATGGAGAGTTTACGGCTTGTAGTAATTTTCCAAAGTGTAAATACATTAAACAAGAACCAAAAGAAGAAAACATTATTTGTGATTGTCCAAACTGTGAAGAAGGTAAAATTGTTGAAAAAAGAAGTAGAAAAGGTAAAGTATTTTATGGTTGTAACAATTATCCAAAGTGTAAAACTGCTTACTGGGATAAACCAACTGGCGAAAAATGTCCAGAATGTGGTAGTATGTTAACTTGTAAAAATGATAAAATTAAATGTAGTAGCTGCGATTATAAAAAGTAGTTACTTTTTTCTTAAGGCGGTGGTGATTAATGAAGTTTGATATATCAAACATGAATAATATTAAAAACAAAATAATAAAAAAGAAGATATATTATTTAAATAAATTTTTGTTAAAACAAAATGAAAAAGTAGCTTATGGATATAAGAATTTAAAAACTGGTGATATGTTTTCTTTTAATTTAGATATTTGTTTTTATAGTGCAAGTACAATTAAATTTTTAGTATGCTTATATATTTATGAGATGGCAGAAAAGGATAAATCTTTATTAGATACAAAATTATTTTTAGTTTCTGAAGATTTTAAAAATGGGAGCGGAGTTTTAAAAAACACACCAGATAAAACTAGTTATACAGTAAGAGAGCTTGTTTATTATACATTAAAAGAAAGTGATAATACAGCTTATATAAAATTAGTTAATTTTGTAACTAAAGAGAAATTAATAGATTATGGTTTAAACATTGGAGCCAAGCATACATTAGAAGGTAAAGATTTATTTGGTATAATAAATGTCAGTGATATGCTTATATATTTAAATCATTTATATAATTATTTTAATAATAATACAGTTTTAAGTGAAGAATTAAAAAATTATATGTTAAATCCTTCTTATAAAATTATTAAAGATAAAAATATTGATAATAATTTATTTGTTAGAAAATATGGTAGTTTTGGGATTGCCTTCCATGAAGTTGGAATTGTATATGATAAAATACCTTATATTTTAATTGTTTTAACGCAAAAAAATGAATTAAAAGGCAAAGAAAAATATATTAATAAAGTAGCTAAAAAAATAAGAAAAATACATAAATTACTTTAATTTTGTATTTTTTCTAAAATAAGGTATAATATAACTAGGAGGGGATATTATGACCCAAGTACGTAAACTTTATTCGTTAATTCTTAAAGATAGTGAAGAAAATTATTACCGATTAAAAATAAATGACGAATATTTTCATACTTTACCAACTATTGATACTTATACAACGCAAAGCTTAAATAAACAGTGTTTTTTAGAAGGCCGAAGCTATGAATTAAAAAGAGATATCGAAGATGCTTTTATTTTATATCATAAAAATGGTCAAAAATCTTTAGAACCAGTCTTTGGTGATAGTCTTGATATAAAAACTATGGCTCCAAAATTCGAGGGTAAAAGAGAAATGGGACTCGACAAGGCGGAAATGTTTATTTTAAATTTATTTTCTAACAGAGTTAGAGATAATTATTATAGTGATATTAAAGTTAAACAAACTTTTGATAAATATGGTGATTATACAGTTTTAGAAGCTTTAAAAACAGGAGATTACCGTTATTTAATAAACACTTTAAGGGATTACCGAAGATTTAGAAAAGCAGTACTTTTATTAGCTGGAAATACTAATGTTCACCCAAGTAAAATTGAATTTGAAGAAGATAAAATTATTAAAAGTGATGCTGCCATTTTAGAGAATATCGAAGCTGAAATAGAAAGACTTGAAGGAAATATTCCAGACAATCAAGTATTAATAAGAGCTTATGTTCAAAAGCTTAATAGTCTTTATAACAAAAGAGAGGAATTACTTGCTGATTTAAGAATGATTGATAATCCGAAGAAAAATGAAAATCCTAGACAAATGAGGCTTTTCTAATGATAGAAATAAATAAGTTTTTAGAATATATAAAATTAAGAGGTTTTTCTAATTATACTTATGAAAGCTATAAAGAAGATTTAGAATCTTTTGTAGCTTTTTTTAAAGATAAAAATATAAAAGATATTACTGTTAAAGATATTAGAAATTATATTCGGAGGATGTATGATAAAAAATATAAAGCAGCGACTATTTCTAGACATATAAGTACTTTAAAAAGTTTTTATAATTTTTTAGAAACTGAAAATATTATTAAAACTAATCCTATGACTTTAATTAGTAATCCTAAAAAAGAAAAAAAACTTCCTAATTATTTAAATTACGAAGATACTGAAAAATTATTACAAACGCCTGATATTAATACTAAAGATGGCTTAATGGCTGCTTTAATATTAGAAATGCTATACTCTACAGGTGTTCGAGTTGGCGAACTTGTTAATATTAAAGTAAGTGATATTAATAAAAGCGAAAGAACTATTTTAGTTTTTGGTAAAGGCCGAAAAGAGCGAATTGTTTTTTACGGAAGTAATTGTGAAAAACTATTAAATAAGTATTTAGATAAACATGATAGTATTTATTTATTTACCAATAAACATGGTGATAAAATAAATGAAAGAATGGTAAGAAGTATAGTTAGTGATATGGCTTTAAAGGCTCATTTAAATGTTAAAGTAACGCCACATACTTTAAGACATACTTATGCTACTCATTTGTTAAACGATGGAGCCGATTTAAAAAGTGTTGGCGATCTTTTAGGTCATGAAAATTTATCAACTACGGGAATTTATACGCATGTTTCTAATGATAGACTACGTAAAGTATATTTAAATTCCCATCCAAGAGCTAAAAAATAATTAGCTTTTTTAGCAGTGATTATTTTACTTTTTATTTGATAAATGTTATAATTAATAAGAATAAAAAAGGAGGCCAATATGAAATACGTTTATTTATTTAACGAAGGTAATAAAGATATGCGAAGTCTATTAGGGGGAAAAGGCGCTAATTTAGCTGAAATGATTAATATGGGACTTCCTGTACCTAATGGCTTTACTGTTACAACTGAAGCCTGTAATAAATATTATAAAGATAATGAGGTTATGAGTGAAGATATTAAGAATGAAATATTAGTAAATTTAGAAAAATTGGAAGAAATAACTGGTAAAAAAATAGGTGACGAGGAAAATCCTTTGTTATTGTCAGTTCGAAGTGGGGCTCCTGTTAGTATGCCAGGAATGATGGATACAATTTTAAATCTTGGATTAAATGATAAAGTGGCTAAAGCTATTGCTAGTAATGAAGATAATATGCGGTTTATTTATGATTCTTACCGCCGATTTATTATGATGTATGCTGATGTAGTTAAAGGGGTTAATAAAGACGAATTTGAAACTATTTTATTAAATAGAAAAAGAGCTAAAGGAATTACTAGTGATCTAGAACTAACAGCTGAAGATATGTATGAACTTACAATTGATTTTAAAAAGTTATATAAAAAATTAGTTAAAAGTGATTTTCCAGAGGATATTACAGTACAGATTATCGAAGCCGTAACAGCAGTATTTCGTTCTTGGAATAACGATAGAGCTAAAGTGTATAGAAATATGAATAATATTAGTGAAACTTTAGGAACAGCCGTTAATATTCAAGAAATGGTTTATGGCAATTTAACTAATGATTCTTTAACTGGAGTAGCTTTTTCTAGGAATCCTGCTAATGGAGAAGATAAATTATATGGGGAGTTTTTAGAAAAAGCGCAAGGAGAAGATATTGTTGCGGGAGTTAGAACCCCTAAATCAATTGAAGCAATGGAAAGAGATTATCCCAAAATTTATCAAGAATTAAAAGATATTTCAAAATTACTTGAAAAACATTATAAAGATATGCAGGATATGGAATTTACAGTTGAAAAAGGCAAACTTTATATGTTACAAACAAGAAATGGAAAGCGAACTTCACTTGCGGCTTTAAATATTGCTGTCAGTGAAGTAAAAGAAGGATTAATAACTAAAGAAGAAGCTTTAATGAAAGTTAGTCCAGACGATATTTCTTCATTACTTCATTCGTCTTTTAAAAAAGAAAGTTTAAATAAAGCATCAGTTATTACGAAAGGGCTTCCTGCATCACCCGGAGCAGCCAGTGGTAAAATATATTTTGATGTTCAAAGTGTGAAAAAAGCTAGTGAAGAAAATATTCCTGCAATATTAGTTCGCAAGGAAACTTCAGCTGAAGATATTGAAGGCATGCAAAAAGCTGTTGGTATTTTAACTGTTAATGGAGGAATGACTAGTCATGCAGCTGTTGTTGCTAGAGGAATTGGTCGGTGCTGTATTAGTGGCTGTGAAAATTTAATTGTTAGTGAAGAAGAAAAATATATGCAAGTAGGGGATAAAATGTATCCCGAGGGAACGGAAATTTCGTTAGATGGAATGACAGGAACTGTTTATGAAGGTGTTTTAGAAATTGCCGAAGCTAGTTTAACAGATAATTTTAAAGAATTTTTATCATGGGCCAAAGAAATAAAAAAACTAGCGGTAAAAGCTAATGCTGATACGAAAAAAGATGCTCTTAAAGCATTAGAACTTGGGGCTGAAGGATTAGGCCTTTGCCGAAGTGAGCATATGTTTTTTGAAAAAGATAAAATATTAGCTATTAGAAAAATGATTTTAGCTGGTTCTAATGAAGAACGGGATATTGCTTTAAAAGAGTTACTACCAATTCAACAAAAAGATTTTGAAGATTTATTTACCGTTATGGATGGTAAAAGTGTTGTTATTCGTTATTTAGATCCGCCACTTCATGAGTTTTTACCTAAAACAGATATTGAAATGGAAGAATTATCTAAATATTTAAAAATTAGTGTTTCTGATTTACAAACAAAGATTGATAAATTAAAAGAAATAAATCCAATGATGGGTCATAGAGGTTGCCGTTTGGCTGTTACTTATCCTAGTATTATTGTTATGCAAACAAAGGCTATTATTAATGCCGCTTTAAAATGTGCGAAAAAAGGAATAACTGTTAAACCAGAAATGATGGTACCACTAACTATAAGTTTAAATGAATTTACTTATTTAAAAGATATTATTGATAAAACTATTAAGGAAATAATGGTTAAAGATAATATTTCATATAAAGTTGGGACTATGATTGAAGTACCTAGAAGTGTAATTGTTGCAAATGAAATCGCTACTAAAGCAGAATTTTTTAGTTTTGGTACTAACGACTTAACGCAAATGACTTTGGGAATTTCAAGAGACGACGCTAGTTTTTTAAACGATTATTATGAAAAAGGTATTTTAACAGAAGATCCATTTAAAACTATTGATCAAAATGGTGTCGGCAAACTTATGATTGTTGCTAGCCGTTTAGCTAAAAGTGTTCGCCCTGATATTGAACTTGGAATATGTGGTGAACATGGTGGCGATGCTAAAAGTGTTAAGTTTTGTCATAAAATAGGTCTTGATTATGTTTCTTGTTCTCCTTACCGCGTACCAGCAGCTATTTTAGCGGCAGCTCAAGCTGTAATAGAAGGTAAATAATGCAAATACTTTGTCTTGGTCATATTACTTATGACATAACTTTTCCAGTTACTAGTTATCCTAAAGAAAACACTAAAACAAGATTATTTGAAAAAACAGAATGTGCAGGGGGACCTGCTAGTATTGCGGCTTTTCTTTTAGGAAAATGGGGACAAAAAGTAAGTATTGCGGGATTAATCGGTAATGATAATTATGGAAATAAAATAAAAAAAGAGTTTGTTTTAAATCATGTCGATACAAGTTATTTAACTTTAGCGCCGAAAACAGAAACTAGTCATGCTTTTATTTTAGCTAACCGAAGTAATGGCACCCGAACTATTTTTTCTTATGTTTCTAAAACTGATAAACTAAAGCCGTTTGTTTTAGAAAAGACTCCTGATATTTTATTAATTGACGGTCATGAATATGAAGCTAGTAAGCATTTACTTGAAACTTATCCTCATATGATTAGTATTATTGATGCGGGTAGAAGTAAAAAAGAAGTTATTGAACTGGCTAAAAAATGCACTTATGTCGTTTGTTCAAAAGAATTTGCTGAAAATGTAACCGGTTATAAATTTGATTTTAATAATAAATTAAGCTTACTTAAAATTTATAAAAAAATGACTGAAATATTTAAGGGTATTATTGTTATTACTTTAGAAGAAAAGGGCTGTCTTTATAGTTTAAATGGTCAAATAAAACTAATGCCATCGATAAAAGTTAAAACAATTGATTCTACTGGGGCTGGAGATATCTTTCATGGAGCTTTTACTTATGGTATTGCTGAAGGATTTGAGTTTGAAAAAGTTATTAAATATGCTTCAATAGCTGGAGCTTTATCGGTAACTAAAATAGGAGGTTATAAATCAATTCCTTCATTAGAGGAGATGACTGCCGTATATGATGAGATATGCTGATTTTATGTTTATAGAGCGTTATCCTAAATTAGATTTACACGGTTTTGATAGAGATACAGCTAGAGTTGCTATTAATGATTTTATTAATGATAATATTAAAATGAGTAATAAAATTATTGTTATTGTTCATGGCGTTGGTACAGGTATTATTAGAGAGGTAACTTGGAATACTTTAAAGAAAAATAAATATGTTTTAGAATATAAAAGTGATTACAGTAATAGAGGTTGTACATTAGCTTATTTAGACATAAAATAACCCATATTGAGAGTTTCTTAATATGGGTTTTTAAATATAATAAAATAACCACCTAACACAACTGTGACTAGGTGGAACCCATATTTTTTATGGCAACACTCGGGCAAGACAATATCGAGCGCATCTTTTTATTATATGAAGATTTCTCTTCCATATGCATGATAACATATTTTCTATTATTTTTCAATAGATTTTTTGGAAAAAGGTAACTAACAATCATTGTTTTTATGGCTAATATTTGTTATAATTGTTTTAGGAACACTTGATAGTTGGGTGGTTTGCCAAACTTCTCTATAAAGAAGGGAGGCTGATAATATGAGTAAAAAAGATTTTTTAATTTGTATTTTACTCTTCATTATCATTTTATTATTATTAATAATATTTAGAATTTTAATATAATAAAATGACCACCTAACACAACTGTGATTAGGTGGTGTCACAAAAATATATGGCAACACCCAACAAGACAATATCGAGTGTTCCTTTTTTTATTATATGAAGATTTCTCTTCCATATACATGATAACATATTTTCTGCTATTTTTCAATAGATTTTTTCAGAAAAAGGTAACTAACAATCATTGTTTTTATAACTAATATTTGTTATAATTGTTTCAGGAACACTTGATAGTTGGGTGGCTTGCCAAACTTCTCTATAAAGAAGGGAGGCTGATAATATGAGTAAAAAAGATTTTTTGATCACATCGTTGATTATAATTATTTTTATTCTATTATTAATTGTTTTTTCTTTATTAAAATAAGAAAAAATAACCACCTAACACAACTGTGATTAGGTGGAACCATCTTATATGGCAACACCCAACAGGATAATATCGAGTGCTCCTTTTTATTATATGAAGATTTCTCTTCCATATACATAATAACATATTTTTTATTATTTTTCAATAGATTTTTTAGAAAAAGGTAATTAATAATCATTGTTTTTATGACTAATATTTGTTATAATTGTTTCAGGAACACTTGATAGTTGGGTGGTTTGCCAAACTTCGATAAATGAAGGGAGGCTGATAATATGAGTAAAAAAGATTTTTTAATCACATCGTTGATTATAATTATTTTTATTCTATTATTAATTGTTTTTTCTTTATTAAAATAAGAAAAAATAACCACCTAACACAACTGTGATTAGGTGGAACCAAAAATTTATAATGGCAACACTCGGGCAAGACAATATCGAGTGTTCCTTTTTTTATTATATGAAGATTTCTCTTCCATATACATAATAACATATTTTTTTCTATTTTTCAATAGATTTTATATAAAAAGGTAACTAACACTCACTTTTAAAAATATAAATAAAAAAATATAAATTTCATATATTTAAATATGAAAGTAATTGCGCATAGAGGAAATGATGGAATTCATAAAGAAAATAGTTTAGAAGCTATTATAAATAGTTTGAATAGTAAATACACTGATGGGGTAGAATTTGATATTAGATTTACTAAAGATAAAAAATTTATTGTTTGTCATGATTTGTTTTATAATGGCTATTTTGTTAAAAAAACTAAATTAAAAACCCTTATGAAAAATGGTTTAAATAGTTTAAATGAAGTTTTAAAAAATATAAATAGTAATAAAATAATTTTAATTGAAATCAAAGAAGAAGGAAATAATTATAAAATATTAGTTAATAAATTAATTAAAATATTAAAAAAATATTCTTTAAATTATTATCTTTGTACCTTTAATTATAATTTATTGAAATATTTAAAAGAGAAAAATACTAATTATAAACTAGGTCTTATAATTGGCTATTTAATCAATATTAAACATATAAAAAATAACTTTGATTTTAATAGTATTCATGTTAAAGATTATCAAAAAACTAATAAAGAAACCTTTGTATGGACTGTTAATAAAAAAGAAGATATTCCTAAAGGAAATGTTAATATAATTACTGATAAAGCTAAAGAAATTAAGAAAAACTTTTAACTTTTTCGGTAATAATATTACAGTCTTTATCAAATGATTTAATTAAATTAATAACTTCTTCACTTTTTTTTCGTGGACAAGTTATCATAATTAAAGTACTGTTATTATCTTTAACTTCTGTAATTTTATATTTTTTTAAATTTAACTTTATTCTTTCAGCATTAATAACACTAGTTTTTGTCATAATAATATTAGTCCCTAAAGCAATTTTTTCTTCTAAAATACTTCCAGTATAAGAACCAACTAAAGAACCTAAAGCAAAGAATATAATTTTTAATGGATCTTTATTTACGTTAGTAATAACAGTACCAGTAACAAGAACCCAAACTAGAGCATTTAAAAATTGTAAAAAGGCTCCTAATTTTTTCTTGCCGTTACTGACTACGATAATTCGTAGAGTTCCTAAAGCATCCTCAATAATTTTAAAAATAAAAATTCCTGTATATATCAGCATTTTCTCTTCACCTAAAATTATTTTGTCATTAAATTATATAAATATACGTTTCTGACTTTTATAATTTAAAAAAAAGGTATATAATTATATTGGGAGGTCAAAAAGATGAATATACTAGACATTATTGATAAAAAAGTAAAAAAAATAGAATTAACACAAGCGGAAATTGAATTTTTAGTAAACGGTTATTTAGATGGTAGTATTCCTGATTATCAAATGAGTTCTTTGTTAATGGCAATTTTATTAAACGGAATGACTGAAAAAGAAACCGTAGCTTTAACGGAGGTAATGCTGGGTAGTGGTGATAAAATAAGTTTTGATTTTAACGTTGTCGATAAACACTCAACAGGTGGCGTTGGCGATAAAACGACATTAGTTTTAATTCCTTTAGTTGCTTCTTTAGGAACTAAAGTGGCGAAAATGAGTGGCCGTGGTTTAGGTCATACTGGCGGAACAATCGATAAATTAGAATCAATTCCTGGTTTTAAAACAGAAATGACTGTTGACGAATTAAAACAAGAAGTTTTAGAAATTGGAGCCGCAATTGCTGGTCAAACTGGTAATTTATGTCCTGCTGATAAAAAAATATATGCTTTAAGAGATGTAACGGGAACTGTAGCCTCAATTCCTTTAATAGCTTCTAGTATTATGAGTAAAAAACTAGCTAGTGGTGCTAATAACATTGTCATTGATTTAAAAGTTGGCGAAGGTGCTTTAATGACTAATATTGAAGATGCTAGAGCGCTTGCTAATTTAATGATTAAAATTGGTAAAGCTTTTGGTAAAAAAGTTATTACGGTTTTAACTAATATGAATGAACCATTAGGATATGCTGTTGGTAATGCTTTAGAAGTAGAGGAAGCGATTAATACTTTAAACGGACAAGGTCCAAAAGATTTAGAAGAACTTGTTATTAATTTAGCGGCTTTAATGATTTCTTTAGATCAAAATATTCCAATGGAAATATTAATTGAAAATGTTGAAACAGCTTTAAAAAATGGCAATGCTTTAGAAAAATTTAAAGAAATTGTTAATTATCAAGGTGGTAATATTGATAATATTGTTACTGCCCAAAATATTATTCCTGTAAAAGCCCCTAAATCAGGTTATGTTAAAAGTATTAGTGCTTTAAAAATAGGCGAACTTGCTAGAAGACTTGGCGCTGGGAGACTTGCTAAAGGTGACGAAATAGATCATACAGTTGGTATTGTTTTAACTAAAAAAGTAGGGGATGAAGTAACCGAAGGAGAAGTTATTGCTAAAATATATAGTAATAAAACTTTGATTCCGGAAAAAGACGTATCTGAATGTTTTGAAATTACTGATTTAAAAGTAAATAAATCCCAGTTAATTTATGAAATTATTAAATAGGAGAAATATATGAAAGAAACATTAAAAGAGTTATTAAAAAACAGTTATGCTCCGCTTTCCCGTTATGAGGTGGCAGCAATTGTCAAATGTTCAGATGGAGCTACTTTTGAAGGTGTTAATGTTGAAACAAGCTCTCCAGCTAGTGGTATTTGTGCGGAACGTAATGCATTATATAGTGCGATAGCTGCTGGATATAAGAAAGAGGATATTGAATCTATTTATATTATGAATAAAAGATCTAATCCTTGTTTTCCTTGTTTTATTTGCCGGCAAGCTTTAAATGATTTATGTAATCCCGATACTTATATTATTAGTTTAAGTTATAATGGAACTAAATCGGTATCAGTTCAAGTAAAAGATTTATGTCCATTTAGTTTTGGTGAAAAAGATTTAGATAATGTCTTGTAATTTAGTTAAAAAAAGTATATTATATTTATTGTGAAGGAGGAAGAGAATGTTATATCCATCAATTGATAGTTTATTAAATAAAGTTGGTTCAAAATACTTATTAGTAAATATAGTTAGTCAAAGAGTAAAAGAAATGGAAGAATCTCATAATTATCAAATGAAAGATAAAGACTATAAATCAACTAAAAATATTGGTAAAGCTTTAGAAGAAATTGCTAATGGTACATTACATGTTAATTAACCATTAGTTTTTGTTTAGGAGGAAAAAATGCAAATAGAAAAAATATTAAAAAAAGGTCACAAATATCGTATTTTACTTAAAGTAGGTTCTATTGATACTTATGAAGAGATTATTTTAAAATATAATTTATTATATAAAAAAGATATTTCTTCTGATTTATTTAATACTATTTTAAATGAAAATAAATTTTATGATAGTTATTATAAAGTATTAGATTTAATTAATAGAAAACTACGAAGTAAGTTTGAAATTGAAAATTATTTAAATAAACAAAATTGTCCTAATAGTGATAAAATTATTTCTAAATTAGAAAGTATTGGTTTAATTAACGATGAAAGGTTTGCTAAAGCTTATACTAATGATAAAATTAATTTAAGTTTAGATGGTCCAGAAAAAATAAGACATAATTTAGAAAAATTAAAAGTTGATAATACGATTATTGATAATGTTATTGAAGAAATTGATAAAAATACTATAAATGAACATTTAAATAAATTAATTAATAAAAAAATAAAAACCAGTAAATATACTGGTAATGTTTTAAAGAATAAATTAAAAGTTTATTTAGTTAATTTAGGATATAATTATAGTGATATAAATAGAGCATTAGAAAATATTACTTTTAATGACTTAAGTAGTGAAATGATAAAAATATATAATAAATTAAAGGTAAAATATGAAGGGAATACTTTAAAGTTAAAATTGAAACAAAAATTATATAGTAAAGGTTTTTCTTTAGAAGAAATAAATAATTTTATAAGTGAAAATTTATAATTTATCACCTTGATAAATATTGTTTTTAGCCATATATTTATCGATACTGTTTATCACAATTCTTTTTTTAGGTAGCCATGAAGGAGCAATTAAATCATTAATATCTGGGTCACCAGTAATTCTTTCAACTACTATTTTAGGATTTAAATAGCGAAGTTGTTGACAGACAATTTTTACATATTCTTCTAAAGAAAGAAGCGGAAATTTATCTTTTTCATATAGTTTTTCTAAAGTCGTATTTTTTAAAACTGAAAGCATGTGGATTTTAATTCCATCAATATTGATTTTATTCAAATATTTAACTGTTTGAAGCATCATTTCTTCAGTTTCATAAGGCAGGCCATTAATAATGTGAATTGTTGTAAAAATATGTTTTTCTTGTAATTTTTTAACCATTTTTTCAAAGTTTTCTAATGTATGACATCTATTAATTAAAGTAGATGTTTTTTTATGAATTGTTTGCAAGCCTAGTTCTACAGTTACAAATGTTTTTTTATTAAGTTCTTCTAAATAATTTAAAACATCGTCACTAATAGAATCACTACGAGTAGCAATAGCAATACCAACAACGTTATCTATTTTTAAAACTTCTTCATATTTTTCTTTTAAAACTTTTAAAGGTGCATAAGTATTAGTCCGGGCTTGAAAATAAGCAATGTATTTACTATTTGGCCATTTTTTATCCATAATCTGTTTTTGTTTATTAAACTGGGTAGTTAAATCTTCAAGTGGATTACCACCATATTCACCACTTCCAGTTTTAGAACAATATATGCAGCCGCCGTATCCAACAGTACCATCTAAATTAGGACAGCTAAAACCGGCATTTAAACTTATTTTACTTACTTTACAGCCAAACTTATTTTTATAAAAATAATCTAATGTATGATATCTTTTATTAGTGTTTGAGTAAATAAATGTATTCATAAAATCACCAGTTATTAGTATATCATAATTTAAAGAAATAAAAAAATAGGGGATACCTATTTAAAGTTCAAGCGTGTATTATCAGAGAACTCTGATAATTCATAAGCATCTTTATAAAGGCCATCTCCATTAGTTACAGTACCAACGTTTTCAACTAAATCTTCACCTAAACTAGCTTTTTTAAGAACATTTCCTTTAGCATTTATTTCTAAATTAATACTCATAGCGGCATAACCTACTGTCATAATTGGTAGTAAAGAACAAGCACTAATTATAATAATATTTCTTTGTTTTTTATTTCTTCTTCTATGTTTTCTCATAATACCACCTTCTATTATTAATTTTAACTAAATTATAGTTTTTATTCTGTTAAGTACAACTGCACGGAATAAAATTAAAGAAATTACTAAAATTAATATTAGGTGATAGTATGGCAACATTTAAAAGAGATTTTAAATTTAATGATAAAATAGTTGAAATAATAGCTAAAAATGTGAGAAAGTATCGTAAGATTGCTGGTATAACGCAAGAACAACTTGCGGTAGATGTTGATATGTCTTATAATTATTTAAGACGTTTTGAGTCACAATTAGGTAGAGAAGGAATATCTTTAATGAGTTTATATAAAATATCAGTAGTTCTTGATGTTACAATGGACAATTTTTTTGAAGAATAATTTTTTAAATTTAAGATATTTCATTATTTCTATTCCCAAAAATGTGTCCATTTCCACTTTTTTGGGAATAGGCCTTGAACAAATAATATTTTTAATATAATCCTGGTAGGTTAAAAAATCTTTAAATCCTATTTTATATTTTTTTGCGCTTTAAAATGTTAAATAAATTGCGCAATTTTTGTTTTTTTGTCAAAAACTGTCAAAAAAGATATATTTTTATAAAAAACATAGTAAATAATATTTATAATTGTTATAATTATCTTGATAGTAGTCAAACTATTAGAAGGAGGGATAATATGGCAATTCACGTTACAAGTGAAATTGGAAAATTAAAAAAAGTTTTATTACATCGTCCAGGTAAAGAACTTTTAAATTTAACGCCAGATAGTCTAGAACGACTTTTATTTGACGATATTCCATATTTAAAAGATGCTATTAAAGAACATGATAACTTTGCTAGTATCTTAAGAGAAAATGGAGTGGAAGTTGTTTATTTGGAAGATTTAGTAGCTGAAGCACTTGATACTGATACTTCAGTTCGTGAAAAATTTATTTATCAGTTTATGGAAGAAGCTGGTATTAGAACTAAAAAATACCGCAATATTGTTTTTGACTATTTAAATCAAATAAAAGATAATAAAGAATTAGTATTAAAAACAATGGAAGGTATTCAAATTAGTGATTTACCGGCTCAAAAGCTAGAGGTTGAAAAATCATTAGTTGATCTAATTGAAACACCAGATAATTTTATCGCAGATCCAATGCCTAATTTATATTTTACTAGAGATAACTTTGCTAGTGTAGGTGAGGGTATTAATTTAAATAAAATGTATTCGGTAACGAGAAATAGAGAAACAATATATGCCGAATATATATTTACTTACCATCCAGAGTATAAAAATGTTAAAAGATATTATGATCGTTCTTTAGCTTATCATACTGAAGGCGGTGACGTTCTTAATATCAATAATCATACAGTTGCTGTTGGTATTTCTCAAAGAACTGAAGCCGAAGCAATTGACGAAATGGCCAAAAATTTCTTTAAAGATCCAGATTGTCAAATTGATACTGTTCTTGCTTTTAACATTCCAAATAGTAGAGCTTTTATGCATTTAGATACTGTATTTACTCAAATCGATTACGATAAATTTACATACCATCCAGGAATTATGGAAACATTACAAGTGTTTGAAATAACTGAAGGAAATGATCCTGACTCTTATGAAGATTTAAACGTTAAAGAAATAAACGATAGTTTAGAAAATATTTTAACTAAATATGTTGGGAAAAAAGTAACTTTAATTCCTTGTGCTGGTGGTGATAAAGTAGCTGCCGAAAGAGAACAATGGAATGATGGTTCTAATACTCTTTGTATTGCTCCTGGGGTAGTAATCGTTTATGATCGTAATAATGTAACTAACGAAGTACTTCGTAGTTATGGATTAAAAGTTTTAGAACTACATGGTGCGGAACTTTCTCGCGGAAGAGGAGGCCCTAGATGTATGAGTATGCCACTAGAAAGAGAGGATATTTAATGGATTTAAGGGGAAGAGACTTTTTAAAACTATTAGATTTTAGTACTGAAGAAATTGAATATTTAATTGATGTTGCGGCTGATTTAAAAGCTAAAAAAAGAAAAGGTGAGGCTCACGAATATTTAAAAGGAAAAAATGTCGCTTTAATTTTCGAAAAAGATTCGACAAGAACTAGATGTGCTTTTGAAGTTGGAGCCTATGATTTAGGAATGAACGTAACTTATTTAGGACCTACTGGTTCGCAAATGGGTAAAAAAGAAACTATAGCGGATACAGCTAGAGTTTTAGCTAGTATGTATGATGGAATCGAATACCGAGGCTTTGGTCAAGATGTTGTCGAAGAACTAGCTAAATATTCTAAAGTTCCAGTTTGGAATGGTCTTACTAATGAGTTTCATCCAACCCAAATGTTAGCCGACATGTTAACAATTAAAGAAGAGTTTGGACATTTAAAAGGACTTAATTTTGTTTATTTAGGTGACGCTCGTAATAATGTTGGTAATTCCTTAATGGTAGCTTCTGCTAAATTAGGACTTAATTTTACATGCTGCGCTCCTAAAGAATTATTCCCTGAAGAATCTTTAGTAGAAACATGTAAAAAAATAGCTAGTGAAAACGGCTCTTCGATTACTTTAACTGAAGATGTAATGGAAGGAACAAAAAATGCTAATGTTTTATATACCGATGTTTGGGTATCAATGGGTGAAGCTATGGACCTTTGGAAACCACGAATCGATTTATTAAAAGCTTATCAAGTTAATAAAGAAGTTATGGATAATGCTAGTTCAGATGCAATTTTCTTACATTGTTTACCATCTTTCCATAATACTGGAACGACTATTGGTAAAGAAATATATGAAAAATACGGACTTAAAGAAATGGAAGTAACTGACGAGGTTTTTGAATCAGATAAATCTAGAGTATTTGAAGAAGCAGAAAACCGTTTACATACTATTAAAGCCGTAATGTTAGAAACTTTAAAATGAGTAAAATAGTTATTGCCCTTGGGGGAAATGCTTTAGGAAATACTCCTGAAGAGCAACTAGAACTAGTAAAAAATACCGCTAAAAGTATTGTTAGTTTAGCTGCTGAAGGCCATAACGTTATTGTATCTCATGGTAATGGACCGCAGGTTGGAATGATAAATTTGGCGATGGATACAGCTTATAAAACAGTAAAATCTCCAGAAATGCCATTTGCCGAATGTGGTGCTATGAGTGAAGGTTATATTGGATATCACCTTCAGCAATCAATTATTAATGAACTTAAGCAAAGAAACATTAAAAGAAGCTGCGTTTCTGTTATAACGCAAACTTTAGTTGATGCTAATGATAAAGCTTTTGAAAACCCAACTAAACCAATTGGTTCATTTTACAGCAAAGAAGAAGCTCTTAAATTAGAAAAAGAAAAAGGTTTTCAAATGAAGGAAGATGCTGGAAGAGGTTACCGAAGAGTTGTCGCTTCGCCAAAACCACTTAAAATTATCGAATTAGAAGCAATTAATACTTTAAATGAAAATGGAAGTATTGTTATTGCTTGTGGTGGTGGCGGTATTCCAGTTATTGAAACTAGTGAAGGATATAAAGGGGTAGCTGCAGTTATAGATAAAGATCGCACTAGTGCTTGTTTAGCTAAAGACTTAAAAGCTGATATTTTGTTAATTTTAACAGCTGTTGAAAATGTTTGTATAAATTATAATAAACCAAATGAAAAAGCTTTAACTTCTTTAACTGTTATGGAAGCTAAAAAATATATAGAAGCTGGCGAATTTGCTGCTGGCAGTATGCTTCCAAAAATTGAAGCTTGTTTGGATTTTGTTCAAAATAGTGAACATAAGGCAATAATTACTTCTTTAGAAAAGGCCAAAGAAGCTTTAGAAGGTAAAGCTGGAACAATTATAAAGGAGTGAAAAGGGTGAAAGAAGAAGTAAAAGAAAAAAAGCATAAAATGCTTTCCGCTTTTTCAATAATTATTATATTAATAGCGGTTTTAGGCATTTTAACTTATATTTTACCACCAGCTAATTTTGTTGGTGAAGCTATTGTCAATGGTAGTGGAGTAGTAAAAGCTAAAATTTCTGATATCTTAATGTCACCGATTTTAGGTTTTGCTGATGCAATTGACGTTTGTATATTTGTTATTGTTTTAGGAGGCTTTTTAGCTATTGTCTCTAAAACAGGAGCATTGGAAACAGGAATTCGGGTTTTGGTTAAAAAATTAAAAGGTAACGAACTTATTTTAATTCCAATTTTAATGTTTATTTTCTCACTTGGAGGAACAACCTATGGAATGCTTGAAGAAACTGTTGGTTTCTATGCTTTACTTGCTGCAACGATGGTGGCCGCTAAAATGGATACAATTGTTGCTTCAGCTGTCGTTTTACTAGGAGCTGGAAGTGGAGTTTTAGGTTCAACAATTAATCCATTTGCTGTTGGCGCTGCCGTTAGTTCTTTACCGTCAAATGTTGAAGTAAATCAAGGAATAATTATTGGTCTTGGAGCTGTCTTATGGCTTACAAGTTTAGCTATTTCAATTTTCTTTGTTATGAGATATGCGAAAAAAGTTAAAGCAAATAAAGGCTCAACTTTCTTAACACTTCAAGAACAAAAAGCTATGAAAGATACTTATGGCGTTAAAGCTAAAGAAGATAAAGTTGAATTAACTGGTAAACAAAAAGGTACTTTAATTGCTTTTGGTTTAACTTTTGCAGTTATGATCGTTGGTTTTATTCCTTGGGGCGATTTTAATATTAATATTTTTGATAAATTTACCGGCTGGCTTACAGGAACACCACTTGGTAGTTGGTATTTTGCTGAAGCTTCATTATGGTTCTTAATTATGTCAATTATTATTGCAATTATTAATCGGATTAGTGAAAGTGATTTTGTTAGTACTTTTATTGAAGGTACAAAAGATATGATGAGTGTAGTTTTAATTATTGCGGTTGCCAGAGGCGCTAGTGTTCTTATGCAAACCACTTATTTAGATAATTATATTATTTATAATGCCGCTAATTGGCTTGAAAATGTACCAGAATTATTATTTACACCACTTAACTATCTCCTTCATGTAGTTTTATCAGTATTAGTACCATCTTCTTCAGGACTTGCAACTTTATCAACCCCAATTATGGGACCGCTTGCTGATACTTTAAATTACAGTGTTGAAGGAACTATTATGACTTTTGTAGCTGCTAATGGGCTTGTTAATTTAATTACTCCAACATGTGGAGCAATTATGGGTGGCCTTGCTCTTGCTAAAGTTAATTATACAACTTGGTTTAGATGGGCTTTAAAAGTTGTTTTAGCCATTATGATTGTCAATATCTTAATATTAACTTTATTTACTTTAATTGCGTAGCTATTAGCTACGTTTTTAAGTGTCAAAAAAAGTACTGTTTTTCAGTACTTAATTAGTAGAATTAGTATCAGCTAACGCTTCTTTAACAGACTTGTTGTAACTTTTTTTAATATCATTATCGTTTATTTTTAAGTTATATTTTTCCCGAAGTTCAACTAAAGCTTCAGTTTGTAAAGTTGTATCTTCTTCTAATTTTTGATCTACTAGTTTATCGATAACTTCGTCTTCAACTTCGTTTAATTTTGGTTTTTCTTTAGCGCTTTCACGGTAAATAATATGATAACCATAATCTGATTTAACTGGTTCTTTAGTATATTTACCATCTTTTAATTTACTAGCAGCATTCCAAAATTCGTCGACAACTTCACCATAAGTAATAGTAAGTTTACCACCATCTTCAGCGGTTCCTTCGTCGTCAGAATATTCTTTAGCTAGTTTAGCAAAGTCTTCACCATCATTTAACTTTTTAATAATATCTTCAGCTTCTTTTTTAGCTTTTTCTTCAGCTTTAGTAATTTCTTCGTCAGACATATCGTCAGTAGTATCTGGACTGATTAAAATATGAGCACCTTCAATATCTCCATAGATATTGTCGTCATAATATGATTGAATTTCTGCATCAGTTAAACTAGATTTAACATAGTCTTCGGTAATTTTTTGTTTTTTGTATTCGACAATTAAAGCTTCTTTGAAAGCATCAGCATCTTCATAACCAGCAGTTTCTAATGTATCTTCAAAATTTTGACCATTGCTTTCATATGAAGATTTATATGATTCATACTGTGAATCGGCATATGTTTTCGCATCGTCGTCAGTTTCGATTTCTTTGTTAACAATGTATGTATCAAACATATTGACAAGAACAGTAGAACCGCCTTGAGCTTTTAATTCTTCGTATAATTCGTTAGCTGTAAATTTTTTACCATCTACTGAAGCTACAACTTCTTCACCGTTTTTTAAGGTTGGTGTTCCGCAGCCGGTAAGAACTAATGCACTTACTAAAACACCGGCTAATAAGATTTTTTTGTTCACTTTTATCTTCCTTTCATAATTGTATTTTTCATACAACATTAATGATACCAAAAAAATTAAGAAAAAACAATATTTTTCAAGTTTTTTTCACAGAAGCACGCACAACTTTTGCAAATTACCATAGAATAATGTGAAAAGACAAAAAGGAGGATGATTTAATATGTGTAATACTGGCGCAAGCGGAGCTGCTATTGTTTTAGTATTATTTATTCTTTTAATAATCATACTTGGAGCTTATATTTAAGCTAGAAAGGAGTAATTATGGCTTGTAATAATTCATGTGAAAACAATTGTGGGAAGACTAATAATTGCAATTACTTAATTATTTTAGTTTTATATATCTTACTAGCAATTTTATTAGGTTCTTGCTTTTGTTATTAAAAAGGGTCTATAGGCCTTTTTTTAGTGTTTTTTTCTAAAAATAATCCATAATATAAATGGTGATATAATGAAAACAATTTATTATGGTGATATTATAACAATGGAACCGTTAAAAGCGGAAGCTATTTTAGTAGAAAATGAAATTATTAAAAAAGTTGGAACTAAAAAAGAAGTAATGAAATTAAAAGATAAAGATACAAAAGTTGTTAATTTAAAAAACAACTGTTTAATGCCGGCTTTTATTGATGCTCATAGTCATATAATGGCAGTAGCTAAAACGTTTTTAATCGCTGATTTAAAAGAAGCTAAAACTAAAGAAGAGGTTATAAAAGTTTTAGAAAACTTTAAAACTAAAAAGGGTAAATGGATACTTGGTTATAATTATAATCTTAATGAAAATCCCGTTAAAGATAATTTCCCCGATAATCCCGTTTTAGTTACTCATGTTTCTGGACATACTGGTTATTTAAATAGTAAGGCTATGAATTTATTAAAAAAAGAAGGCAATGGGTATTTTGAAGAACAAGAATTTATGGAAATAGTTAATAATATAAAGCCGTTTACTTTAAATGATTTAATAAAAGGTTATAAAAAAGCTGAAAAATTATATTTATCTTATGGAATTACTACCGCCCAGGAAGGCTTATTAACTAAAGAAAATTTTGATGTATTAAAAGCTTTAGCGCTTAAAAATAATTTAATTTTAGAGGTTACTGGTTATACTGATAGTCTTAAAATAACGGAAAAAAATAGTAAATATAATAATTTTAAAGTTGGTGGTTATAAGATATTTTTAGATGGTTCTCCATCGGCTAAAACAGCTTTTTTACTAGAGCCTTATACTGGAACTAATAACTATGGAATTAGTAATTATAGTCATAAAGAACTTGAAGAAATAATCACCAAAGTTTTAAAAGAAAAAAAACAATTACTTATTCATAGTAATGGGGATGCAGCTTCTTTACAGTTAGTTAATGTTTATCAAACTTTAAGCAAAAAATATCGGGAATTTTACCGACCTGTTTTAATTCATGCTCAAATAATTGATAAAAAAGAGTTAGAAAAAGCGAAAGATTTAAAAATAATTCCTTCTTTCTTTGTCAGTCACGTTTATCATTTTGGCGATGTTCATATTAAAAATCTAGGGTTTAGTAGAGCTAGTAATATTAGTCCTTTAAAGTGGGCGAGTGATTTAAATTTAATTTATACTATCCATCAAGATAGCCCGGTATTAAAACCTCATATTTTAGAAGGTGTTTGGTGTGCGGTAAATAGATTAACTAAAAATAATGTTCTTTTAGGTGAAAATCAAAAAATAGAAGTTTATGAGGCTTTAAAAGCAGTAACGATAAATGCTGCTTATCAGTATTTTGCAGAAAATAAAAAAGGTAGTATAAAGGAAGGTAAGGATGCTGATTTAATTATTTTAGATAAAAATCCTTTAAAAATAGCTAAAAAAGATATAATAAATATTAAAGTAATCGAAACTATTAAAAAAGGTGTTTCGGTATATAAAATTTGACAAAATGTTAAAAGTGTGTTAGGATATGAAGCATTCTATTTGAAAGGGGAGAAGAGTATGTCTATTTTAACTGAACCAGAATTAGAAATGTTAGAGGCAGAGGTAGATGTTATTCAAGGAAAATTAACAGCTGCTAAAGAAGAATTAAGAAATTACAGAAAATCACAAAAAGTCCATGTTGGAAATGATATTTCTTCACCAGATGGTGGATGTGTTGAAGATGTTAATGCATTAGAAGAAAAACTTGCTCATTTTAAAGCTTTACAAGCCAATTATGGTCAAGCTGTTTTAGAACCTGACATAGTTGGAATTGGTAGCTATGTTGTATGTTATAATGCTGAAAAGAAAGTAACAGCAAAATTCTTTGTAGTTGAAGAAAGAAGATTTAGTACACGTATGGTAGACGATTACCGAATAGTTTCAACAGTTTCACCAATTGGTCAAGCTATAGTTGGTAAAAAAGTTGGCGAAACTTATACATTTGAAAAACCAACTGGAGAAATAGCTTCTGGTATGATTCTTGAAGTTGAAAACGTTAAAACAAATACAAATGAAAAACAGAAACATTTATAGAGCATTTAGCTCTTTTTCTTTGAAAAGATGCTTAACGAAGTATGAATGATGTGAAAGGAAGGAAAATTAGATGGATACTTATTTATTAAAAAGAAATGGGCAAACTGAAGCTTTTATTAAAAAGGAAACTAATCATGACGAAATAATTGATAGTGTAGCGAAATTAAAAGAACAATTTAAATTTTTATTTGATTCTTTAAATCTTGACGAAAAAAAGATGATATTTGATAGTTTAAAAGCCACTGAAAAAGAAAGCGATAAACAAACTATTTTAGAAAATACCATTGACATTGTTAATTTAAAAAATAAGGGTCATCGTTACCGGGCTTTTAGTAAAATAAAAAGTGAACTTGATAAAATTTTTTCAGATGTTATTAACTTCTTTGTTAATGATTTTGTTAGAAATTATTTATATGAAAGATTTAGAACTATTGATAAACATTTATTGTTAGAGTTAACAGAACAATCACTGGCAAAACATACTTATGACCCGTTTTTTGAATATTTAGAAGAAGGTTTTCCTAAACAAGTAGTTGATAATGGTTTCTATGATTTAGCTAGTAATACTGTAAATAATTTTTTAGCTAAAGTTTTAGCTAAAAGTTGTTCGCAAGCTTGCTGGGAATGTAGTAATGGTTATCCAAGTAAATGTGAAAAAATTAGAGATTTAACCAAGAAACCTATTGATAAATATCCTTTTATCGAAGAAGGTTATCAAAGATTAGAAGAAGATGCTATAGAAGATTTTATTATTATTAGTTGTCAAAATTATCAAAAAGTAAAAAAACATTCTAGGCCTTTATAAGAAGGCTTTTTTCTTTAGCCTCATATAATAAAATATGAAAAAAGTGGGAATTTTAATGAGTAAAATAGTAACTGAAAAAGGGAATAATGGTTTTATATTATATCAAAAATTAAATGATTATTTATTAAAAAATGGTATTATTCCTTTAGGCTTTACACCGCCAGTAGTTAATAATAAATTAGATTATTTAAAACTAAAACAAATAATAAGTAATTTTGATGGGATTATACTAGAAGGTGGGGATGATTTTGATTCTTTTGATTTAAAAGTAGTTAAATATATTTATGATAAAGATATACCATGCCTAGGTATTTGTCTTGGAATGCAAATGATGGGGCACTTATTTAATGGGAAAATGAAAGATGTAAAAAATCATAATAGCGCTAAAAAATACGTTCATTTTGTTTATTTAAATAAAAAAGGAAAATTATATCAAATAATTAAAAAGCCTAAAATTTTAGTTAATTCTAGACATAATAGTGTAATTACGCAAACAGATTTAACGAAAGAAGCTTATAGTAATGTTCTTGAAGCTGTTAGTAGTAACCAGAAAAAATTCTTTATAGGAGTGCAGTGGCATCCAGAAAGTTTAGACGATATAAATACTTATAAGTTATTTAAAGCTTTTTTTGAAGCATTGAAAAAAAACTAAATTTCATATATAATTTACTAGGTGGTTGTTTATGAAAATAAAATACGAATTACTTAAGACTGATAAAAATGCCCGAAGAGGAATTATTTATACTAATCATGGTAAAGTAGAAACTCCAATGTTTATGCCGGTGGGTACTTTAGCTAACGTAAAAATGTTAACGCCTGAAGAACTAAAAGAAGTAGGTAGCGGAATAATTCTTTCAAATACTTATCATTTATGGCTACGGCCAGGTGAAGATATTGTAAAAAAAGCTGGTGGTCTTCATAAATTTATGCATTATGATGGACCAATACTGACTGATAGTGGTGGTTTTCAAGTATTTTCTTTAGCTAAAAATAAAAAGAAAGATATAACTGAAGAAGGTGTTCATTTTAAAAGTCATATCGATGGTCAAAAATTATTTTTAACGCCAGAGCTTTCAATGGAAATTCAAAATAAATTAGATAGTGATATTGCTATGAGTTTTGACGAATGTATTCCTTATCCAGCTACTTACGAATATACTAAAAATAGTACGGAAAGAACTTTAAGATGGGCCAAAAGAGGTAAAGATGCTTTTAAAAATGACCAACAATCCTTGTTTGGAATTGTTCAAGGTGGAGCTTATGCGGATTTAAGAAAGTATAGTGCTTTAGAAACCGTAAAATTAGGCTTTGATGGATACGCTATTGGGGGAACTAGTGTTGGTGAAGATAAAGAAACAATGTATCAAATGGTTGACGACGCTGTAAAATATTTACCAGTAGATAAACCAAGATATTTAATGGGGGTAGGGGAACCTGAAGATTTACTTGAAGGTATTAGTAGAGGAATTGATATGTTTGATTGTGTTTTGCCAACAAGACTTGCTAGACACGCTAATGCTTTTACCGAAAACGGGAAAATTAATTTAAAAAATGCTAAATACAAAGAAGATTTTACACCTATTAGTAGTGATTGTGATTGTTATACGTGCAGGCATTATACTAAAGCTTATTTAAGACATTTATTTGTTGCTAAAGAAGCGCTTGGTGGAAGACTGCTTTCTATTCACAATATAAGATTTTTAATTAAAATGATGGAAGAAGCTAGAGAAGCTATTACTAATGGTAATTTTGAAGAATATAAAGCTAGTTTTTTAAAAAAATATAAAAACTAACTTTTTTTCTGACTATTTATTCCAACCATACTACCAAATATGCTACTTGAAAGTAAAATTAAGTAAAAAATAATATCTTTTAAATTAAAATTTTCTTGTAAAATTAAATTAATAATAACGACAATTAAAATAAAAATTATTCCCAGTTTTAAACCTTCAAGGTATCCTCTTTTAATAGCTTTTTTTCCAATATAAAAGCCACCAAGAATTAAAGATAAAATGGGAGTCATAATGATTAAGATATTAGTTACTTTATGATTAAATAAATCAAAATAATTAAAAATTGTTACTAAAAAAAGTAATAATAATAAACTCATAATAGCAATTAAAAAACTAATAGATAAATTTTTTATATATTTCATATAGGCCTCCTATTTAAATATATTATTTTTTTCTTAATTTAGTACACTTGCGCTTCCTAAAATAATATGTTATACTATTTTTGAAGATAGTAAAGGAAGATTGTTATGCAAAAAGAAAATAAAGAAGGTTTTATTAAAACTGGTAAAATAAAAAATAAAACAGTATTCTTATTAGTTTTATTAGTATTATGTTTTTCTGCACTTATTGTTACATTTGCCCAGCCACTTGCTAAAAATTTATTTCCTGTTAAGACAAGTTCTTTAGACTGGGATATTAAGTTTACTAAAGCTATTCAAAGTGAGGTAAGAGGTTTTGCTAAAAGTATTGAACCTGTTAGTTATGATGCTATTTCAGCTTCATTTGCCGTGCATTTAACTAGTATTGGTGATAGTATAACTTATGATTTTACTGTTACTAATGCTGGAAAAATAGATGCTAAAGTTGATAGTATTTATATTGTTCCAACTAATAAGGAGGATGACGCGATTATATTCCAAACTAGTAATTTAACGATTGGAGAAACTTTATTAGCTGGGGAAAGTAAAATATTAAAAGTTACTGCTTTATTTAATCCTGATTTTAAACAGGATCCACATAATATTGAAAAAAAAGCAACTATATATGTTAATTTTGTTCAAAAATAAAAAGTTAGATTTTGATTTCTAACTTTTTTAACGACTTCTAGTTGCGCTTTTAAAACTCATTGTATAGCTAGTTCTTTGTGTTGCAAATTCACCATGCGTTTTAGCTTCTTCATTCATTTTTTCGTCAATAGCTTTACTGATAGCATCGTGAACCATTTTTCTATGTTGACCACAATATGAGTTACTTGGTAATGGATTATTCATTATATATGCATTTAAATCAAGTAATTCTTGTTTATCATATTCACTTGCTAAAACATCAGCTAAAATATCAGATTCATTAATTTTTTTCATTGTATCCTCCCTTTCAATTACGCTATTATTATACTTATAATTTTAATTTTGTCAATTTTTTAAATATTTGTTAATTTTTAAGTACTGATGGATAGTTACATAAATAACATTAAGACTACTAGCAAACACTAATCCCCAAAGGCCAATATGAAGATAAGAAAGGCTAAAAATAGCGAGTATTCTAATGATTGTTCCTTGTAAAGTTCCATTCATAGCATCTTTAGCTTTTCCCATAGCTTGTAAGGCTGCATTTAAAGGGTTTTGAATGTAATGAAAGATAAATAAAGGCGCTAGGACTTTTATATATTCGATTCCATCTGTTGTTCCATAAATAAAAGATAGTGGTAACTCGGGCTCAAAAATAAAAATTAAAGTGGCTGGAAAACCAACTAATAATGATAAGAAAATGGCGAGTTTTAGTCTTTTTTTGACAAACTTTTTATGGCCTTTACTATAGGCATTACTAATACCGGGAATTAAAGCTTGACTAATAGCCATAGTGAAAAACGAAGGCAGTAATATTAACGGCATAATAAAGCCGTTTAATACACCATATTCATTAACGATAAATTTATTATTATAACCACAATTTAAAAGGACAAAGGTTAAAATAATTGGTTCGAGAAAGGCTCCAAAAGAACCAATAAGTCTACTCATAGTTGTTGGAACACCAATAGAAAATACATCTTTAATATTTTGTTTATTTGGTTTAAAATCTTTTTTAGTAATTTTAAAGTTTTTAGGTAAAAAGAAAAATAAGATAAAAATTGAGGTAAGTTCACTAAACATATTGACTAAAAAAGTATAAGCAACGGCATATTCAAGTCCTTTTGGTAAAATTAAAGGAAGGCCAATTATTAAAATAGTAAGTCTTATTACGTCTTCAATTACGCAAGATAAAACGTGAGGAAACATTTGTTGCTTACCAAAAAAATAACCTCTTAAAATACTTGAAATGCTGATAAAAGGTAAAACTAAAGCAATAGCTATAAGACTGTAATAACACCTTTTTTCATTTAATAAAAATGTTGATAAAAATGGCGCTAGAAGAATAATTAAAGCCATTAATGTAAGATTAAACAGTAAAGAAATAGGAATAATTCCTAAAACAAGGTTTTTATTATTTTTATTTTCTTCAGCTACTAATTTACTAATAGCAACTGGTAGACCTAACTGGGCTAGGGCCATAAACAAAATAAAAGCCGGGGAAGAAAGGGCAAAAATACCCATTCCTTCGCTTCCTAAAAATCTAGCCATGACTATTTTTTTAATCATACTAGCAAGTTTAGATATAAAGCCACCAAATATAAGTAATATAACTGATTTTATAAAGCTTGTCTTTTTCATACTATATTTTATTTAAATAAATAAAAAAAATAACAAGTTTTACCCTGTTATTTATATTTTAATTAATATTTAAGCATTTTCAATTACATATGGATTACTACTTGTTCCTTCACCCTGTAAAGTGATGTTAGAGGTTAGATAAAGGGATGGGCGGACGCCGTACGAGTAGTAAGCGTTGCTGGTGTTGATGCTGCCGCTACTGGCCACACACCACACAATGTACGAGGAGCTGCTAGAAAGCGGCGACATGGTCCACCAATAAGCTATATCACTTGCATACATCCAATTGGTATTTTTACAAGTAGAATAATTAGAATTATACAAACTTAATGTTTCACACTGGGCAATATTAGTATTAGCCCTTAAATATTCGCTTACTGTGATTAATCCTACTTTACCGTTCCAAACTGTTCCGTTTTCTGACGTTATTTGAGTTGCTAAATCAACATTATCGCTACTTCCTTTTACTGCGCCTACGCCAAAATTATGGGCTACTATTTTATCAGCATCAGATAATCCTTCTAAATATTCGCCGTTTAAATAGGTATTTAATTCGGCATCTTTTAATACGGTACCACTTATTACTCCATTATTAAAATTATCGTTTATAGCCCAAGCATTACATCCATAATCGCCATTTGCACAGTAAGTTCCTCCAGCTCCATTACTTCCAGAATCTCTTAAATCTTGGCTATCAAATGCTCTACTACCAATACTTTCACTTCGCATTATCTTTATGGTGTTATCAGTCTCTACAGAAATAATTCTCCATGTCTCGCCACTGAAAGTTATATAGTTATTTGGATTAGCTCCTTTATATACGTATCTTCCTTCTTCATAGGCATCGGCATATAAACCATCTCCACTTGTTGTTACTTTGACGATTAATTGGTCTGCTGCTGTTTCAGGCTCTGGAGTAACAGAACCACCAGTAGCTTGTTCGTAATTAAGTGTTACTGTTATATCACTTGTTGTATTTGATGGCTGACTTGTTATACTACTATTATAACTTACTTTTACTATTAATTCGTCTTCAGTTTGTTTTAATAAATTATCTCCTTCTTCAAGACCATTTGTTTCAAACACTATTGCCGGATTATTTGAATCTGTTATCTCTATATTTGTTAAAGTAGCATCTATATCTCCATTATTTCTGACTGTTACTGTATATTCAGCATAATCCCCAGGACTTACTAAATTTGTTGAGAATGTTGCTGTTAATCCATTATCATTATCATAGGTTGGTTCTACTGCATTAGTAGCTCCTCCATGTAAACTACTTTCGATATTTGTTATTCTAATATCCCAGTTACTACTAATATTACTTGTTCCGTTAATATTTAACTGGGTACTAAAGGCGGCATATCCAATTGCCATAAGTAATATTATTGCTCCTAGACTTCCTAGAACAATATTTTTTTGTTTTCGAGAACTTAATTCTCGCCATTTTTGAATCATATTTTATCTTCCTTCCCATCTAAAATAATAAATGTATTTAGTACTATTATTAACTTTTTTACATTTATTATTCTAAAATAATTTTATCCAATATATTCGGCACAGTCAATAATTATTTTTAATAATTATAAGAATGTACATTTTCTTTACTATTTTGTTTATCACTTCCTATCTTATAATTAATTATAACAATAACTTTGTTTACAGACTATTATGTTCTTATAGGTAGTTTTAAATCATTAATTATTAATCATTACATATAATTATGGACTGATAAAATTATAAATAATAATATATGATTAATGTAGAGCAGGTGATTATTGTGGAAGAATTGGTTTATACATTAATAGATTATGGTAAAATAGATATTAATTTAAAAAGCATCATTGATAAAAAGGGGATAAGTAGAAGTAAATTAAGTAAAATGGTAGCTATGAACTATGATTTAGTTAATCGTTATTATAATAATAAAGTAACTAGAGTAGATTTAGATGTTATTGCGAGATTTTGTTATGTTTTAAAATGTAATGTTAATGATATATTAAAGTATAAAAAGTAATTTATATCCATTTTATGGATTTTTTCTTTTCTAAAACAATCTAGTTACTTGTATTTTAAATTAAAAATTGATATAATATGGGTCCCTAGAAAGGGGGATTATAATGTTAAATAATCGTTTTAATCGTAAAGTTGTTGGTGGTGATTTTAGACAATATAGTGAGGATATGGAATTACCAGTTTTGCGTCCAGGATTTTATGCAGTTTCCCCACATCTTATTGGTGGTTATGCAAAAAAATTAAAATCTTTTGCTGATTATCTTAAATGGTATGATTTAAAAAAAATATATGGTTATTCTTTAACAAAAGAAAATCCACATGCGAAAATAATTTTAGAATATGACGAAGAGTTTTATGAAAGTTTTACTAGTTCTAAAGTTTTTGTTTTACCATATCAATATGTAGATACTTATGATGTATTAGCTGGCAAAGTTAATATTTATCATGCCGAAAATGAAGTTAGTTTAGCGGAAAATAAGATTTCTTCAGTTTTTGCTCATTTAGAAGATTTAGAACCACTAGATATTAGTGATTACCATCAAACTAAAAAACTATATTACTCTGAAGCTAAATTAGCTATTTTTAAACCTAAATTTTTAGATTTTAAAGCCCAAATAGAAGAAGAACTTGGAAAAAACGGTAATAAAAATGATACTTTAAAATTATTAAGGAGGTAAATATTTACCTTTTTTTTCATTTTTACTTTAAAAAACCTTAAAAATAATATATAATTAATATGTATGCAAAATGGAGGCGAAGATATGGATATCGAATTTAATAGTGCTGAAGAACTGTTTGATAGACTAAAACCGGCCTTAAGGTCTAAAGTTTTCGAATTACAAAAGGAAGGTTACCGTTATTTGGAAATTGAAGATGTTTGGAATTATTTAAAAGAAGTAAAATGGAAAGGTAGCGTTAATCTATCGTTAAATGAAATGGTTAGTGATATTTTACTAACAGAAAACATTTTGATTGACAATTATTTTAAAGATAAATTAAAGGGGAAAAATCGAAAAATTTATTTTGAAAGTTAGGAGTTGTTAATATGAAAAAATTATGGAGTAAAATTTTATTATTGTTAGCTGTTTTTGCAGTTGCCGTAATTATCTTATTTCCTGTATTAAAAGAAATGAAACTGGGAATGGATCTTCAAGGTGGGTTTGAAGTTTTATATAATATTGAACCACTTGACGAAGACGAAGAAGTTGACGACGATATGGTTAATGCAACTTACAATACCCTTACTAAAAGAATTGATGTTTTAGGGGTTTTAGAACCTAATATTTCTATCGAAGGAAAACAAATTAGGGTAGGCCTTGCGGGTATTGATAATGCTGATGAGGCTAGAGAAGTTTTAAGTCAAACTGCTAGTTTAACGTTTAGAGATACTAATGATAATTTACTTATGACTAGTGATGTTCTTCAAAGTGGTGGAGCTAGAGTAAGTGAAGACGAATCTGGTAAGCCAGTTGTGGCTTTAAGTGTTAAAGATCGTGATGCTTTTTATAAAGCGACAAAACAAGTTAGTGAAATGGAAGATAACCGAATAGTTATTTGGCTTGATTTTAATAAAGCTACAGATTCATTTAAAACTGAAGAAGCTAACTGTGGTTCATTAAACGATTCTCGCTGTTTATCTGTTGCAACAGTTTCACAAGGCTTTAGTAGTGATGTAATTATAGAGGGTAATTTTGAAGAAGAAGAAGTTCAAAATTTAGTTGATTTAATTAATTCTGGAAGTATGCCAGCTAAATTAGTGGAAGTTTCTTCAGAAAGTGTTGAAGCTTCGTTTGGCGCTAATTCATTAGATAAAACTGTTACTGCTGGAATTGTTGGGGTATCATTAATCTGTTTACTATTAATAGGCTTATATAGAGTAGCTGGTTTAATTGCTTCATTTGGCGTTGTTATTTATGCCGCGCTTACATTCTTTATTTTCTGGCTTATTGGTGGTACTTTAACCCTTCCAGGTATTGCGGCCGCTATTATTGGTATTGGAATGGCTGTTGATGCGAACGTTATTAGTTTTTCTAGAATAAAAGAAGAATTATATGAAGGTAAAAGTTTAACCCTTGCGACAAAACTTGGAAATAAAAATTCACTATCTTCAATTATGGATGGTAATTTAACGACTTTAATTGTAGCAATTATCTTGTTTATTTTTGGTCAAAGTAGTGTTAAAGGTTTCGCAACAATGTTAATTATTACTATTTTCTCAACTTTATTAATCATGGTTGGTTTTACAAGATGGATTACGAGAAAAATAGTTGAAACAGGAGTATTTGAAGATAAAGTTAAATTATTTATTGGTGTTAATCCGAAAGACATTCCGAATGTTAATAAAAAAGAAAAAAGAACAAAATATTTCTATAAAAATGTTGATTTTGTTAGCCGAAGAAAAATATTCTTAAGTATTGCTGTTATTATTGCTATTTGCGGTTTTATAAGTTTAGGTGTACGTGGCCTTAATTTAGGTGTTGATTTTAAAGGTGGAACAGCTATTACTGTTCAAACTGACGAATCGTTAAAGGAAAAAGCAGTTACTAAAGATATTAAAGATATGGGCTTTGATGTTTATGATTTTGAAGTAGGTAATGCGGGAGCTTATACGATTAAAATAAGTGATACTTTAAATAAAAGTGAAGAAAATGATATCAAAACTTATTTTAGTGATAACTATGAAGCTACGGCTGATATAGGTGTTATTAGTGATGTTGTTAAAAACAATCTTATTAAAAATGCCATAGTTTCCTTAATTTTAGCTTCTCTTGCTATTGTTATTTATATTTCATTGAGATTTAAATTTAGTTATGCAGTTAGTTCAATTCTGGCTTTACTATTAAATGTTATAGTAACGATGGCTTTATTCTGTATATTTGAATTAGAAGTTTCTTCAATCTTTATTGCGGCAATTCTTTCAATAATTGGTTATTCAGTTAATGACATTATAATTACTTTTGATAGAATTAGAGAAAACATTAATAAAAATAAAAAGAAAAATCCTGATTATAAAGAAATTGTCAATGAAAGTTTAAGAGAAGTATTTAACCGAAGTATTATTACTAATGTTACAACATTAATTCCAATAGTTGCTCTTATTTTCCTAGGTGCTCATGATATTATTAACTTTAATCTAGCGTTACTTTTTGGTATTGTTACTGGAACTTTATCTTCAATCTTTGTAGCTAGTCAAATATGGTTAGAAATTGTTAAACGAAGAAATCCTGATAAAGAAAAGAAAAAACCAAAATATGAAATAAAAGACGAAGTAGACGAACTTACGATTAAAGGAATAAACTCTTAAACGAAAGGAAGAAGAGTATGAGTAAATATCATAAATGTGAAAGTTATGAAGATTTGGAAAATAAATTTAAAACTTATATTACTAATGAAAAAGATATAGAATTAGTAAAAAAAGCTTATGATTATGCGAGTAAGAAACTAGCTGGTCAAAAACGGTTGACAGGGGAGGATGCGATAACACATCCCCTTGGGTCAGCTTATATTTTAACAAGTATTAATGCAGATGCGGCGACACTTAGTGCCGCTTTACTTTGTGATATTACAGACGACGATGATGCGGAAAAATTAGACGAATTATTTGGTAAGGAAGTAATGTTTTTAGTAAAAGGGGTTAGTAAAATTAATAAATTATCGTTTAATGACGATAGTGAAGCGGCCATTGTTAATCAAAGAAAAATTTTAGTTGGTTTAACTGAAGATGTTCGGGTAATTATTATAAAGCTCGCACTTCGGCTGCATAATATGCAAACATTATTTGTTTTACCAGAAAAGAAACAAAAGGAAACAGCTAGAGAAACTTTAGATATTTTAACGCCTATTGCTCACCGCCTTGGTATTAATACGATAAAAACTAAATTAGAGGAGTATTCGTTAAGATATTTAAAACCAGACGAATACTATAGTATTGTTGAAAAATTAAATGCTACCAAAACAGAAAGAGACGCTAGTGTAGCTAAAATGATTGAAAGTGTTTCTAAACTTTTAAACGATCATGGAATTAAACATGAAATTAAAGGAAGAGCTAAAAGTATTTATAGTATTTATAAAAAACTTGATAATGGTAAAAGGTTTAGTGAAATATTTGATTTACTAGCTTTAAGAGTTTTTTGTCAGACCGAGCAAGACTGTTATCAAGCTTTAAGAATTATTCTTTCGAAATTTAAACCTAAACTTAATCGGTTTAAGGATTATATTGCGGTTCCGAAAAC
>CALVVT010000089.1 GCA_944363935.1 uncultured Bacilli bacterium | reverse complement strand
GGCATTGGAGTCTCTTCAGGTTCTACTGTAGCTTCTGGTTCATTAGTAACTACTGAAGACTCTGGCATCGCTTCTTCAGCTACTGGCATAACATTATCACCATTGTCAAAAGAAACGTCGTTAAGTTCAGCACTTAAATTAGCTTTTTCTTCTTCAGTTACTAAACTAATATTAGTCAAGTTACCTAATACACTAGCTCTTTCATTAACCATTTTTTCTTTTTCAGCTTCAACTTTAGATTTTTGATTTGAAATATTAGTTATTTCTTTATCAATTCCCTTTATATCTTTAGTCGCTTCTTTAGCGGTTTTACGGTCTTCATTAGTCGTTTGCGGTAATAATTCACTCTTTTGAGTTTCTAATCCTTTTATATTATTTTCAAGTTCATTTATTTGTTTATCTAACTGGGTAATATTGTTTTCTCTAGTATCAAACTTCACTAGATTTTGCATCATAGACCCAGTAACTTTTACAGGATTATCCCCTGTATATAATGCTTTCATACCCATAATTATCGACCCTCTTCATTCTTTATTATTTCCCGCATAACATCTTTAACTTCATTCCATTCGCTATCAGGGATTTTTTCTAACTTATAATCATCACCATCTAAAATAACTTTTGAAGCGTGAATTGTTTCCATAGATTGTTCGTCTAATTCATGAAACGTATATAAAATATACTCTTGATTATTAGCGTTATTTTTATAATGTAGTAAAACATCGGCTTCACGTACTTCACCTTGTTCACCAACAATTTGTAATTTGTTATTTTCCATAACAAGCCCCTCCATTCTATTATTCATTATAACACAGCCATTTTAATTTGACAACATTTTTACATTAGAAAAAATAAAAAAATTGGCTGATAAGTCAATTCTAATAACTCATAAACTCCATAGCTATACAAATAACAAAAAATAAAGCTCCTAAAACTGCTGTAAGTCTAGTAATAAAAAGTTCACCACCACGTTCTTTGCGATTAGCAAATAAATCGTCGTTGCCTCCCATAATACTACTGCTTGCACTAGCAGCTTTACCACTTTGTAAAATAACAATAGCTATAATTAAAATTGATAAAATAATTAATACAATTTCCATATTAGTCCTCCTAACCTGTTAATAATTTACCATAAATGAGGAAAAAAAGCAATAGAATTTCTTATTTTTGAACAACTGTAAACGTGTAATTCGCAAAATCTAATTGTTTAAATATTTCATTAGCTTTTTCAGCAGTTAAATTTTTAATAACCGCCGTAGCATCGTAAACAACTTCACCATATTTAATAATCTGTTCATTAATTAAAGTACTGGCTTCAATAACATTGTCAGTTGCTAAAATATAACCATTTATCCAGTTTTTCTTAATTAAATCGAGAAGTTCTTCTTCCATCTTTAAATTATTAAATCTTTCATTAAGTAAATCAAGGACTATTTCTTCGTCTTTAGTTTCAGCTTGGAAATAAAAATTAGCGTAATTACCTTTAACATCAAGACGCCAACTTATCGGCGATAAAATATTTTCATTTTGCATTACTAAATCATTAAAACCAGACAAACTAGAAAATCTAGCTAAAAGTAAAACATTTAAATATCTTTGAAGTTCAAAATTAGGAATAGAAAAATTAGATATATCGACTTTATAATTAATAAAGCATACTTTGTTATTAATGTTTTTATTAATTATATCTTTTCTTTGACAAACTGTTTTGGGTTCTAGCTCGGTAACTTTTTCACCTTTTTTATTAAAAGGTTTATCTTGATAATATTTTTCGGCAAAAGCTATAACTTTTTGCGGTTCAACATTACCAGTAACTACTAAATGCATATTACTAGGAGCATAAAAAGCATTATAAACATTATATAAATCTTCTTTCGTAATACTTTCTATACTTTCTTTAGTTCCAATAACTGGATATTTATATGAATTATTATGAAAAGCATTGTATTTAGTTCGAAAATAAGCTAAAGCTGTCGGATCAGATAATAAGTCCATTAATTCCTGCGTAATAATACCTTTTTCTTTTAGAACATTTTCGTCAGTAAAATAAGGTTCATTAACACATCTAAATAAAGCTTCTAAATTATCCCAAAATTTAACAGGACTACTAAAATGATATACTGTCGAATAATCGTCAGTATAAGCATTACCAAACGCCCCGTTTTTTTCATAAACACTAGATATATCACTATCAGCTTTAGTAAACATTTTGTGTTCTAGAAAATGCGATACTCCGTAAGGTGCGGTAAACGTTTTATTTTGATATTTAAATTTTTCGAGTTCACCACCAACGTTAACCGTTATTCGAGCATCTATTTTATATCTGTCCATCTTACAAACGTAAATCTTAAATCCATTATCTAAAGTATGTTCATATATTTCTAAATCTAAATCTTTAAATTTTTTCTTTATCATGTTATCTTCCCTCTAACAAATATATTGTATCTAATTTAATTTTTTTAGCAAACGTTACAATGTCTTCTTTCGTAATTTTTTTAACAATTTTAAATTTTTCAGCTGGGCTATCAGCACCACGCATTACTTCATTAATCAAACTATTAATAAGTGAGTCTGGTGAGTCTTTAGCCTCTAATAAAATATTTTCATATAATTTTTTTACTTCTTCAACTCTACTTTCAGCAAATAAACCTTTTTGAATTTTAGATATTTCGTCTTTAATAATATTAATTACTTCGTTACTATTACTTTTATCAATTCCTGATGTAATTAATATTAAGTTAAATAAATTATAACTTGTCGCATAAATATAATAACAAAGTGATCTTTTTTCTCTTACTTCTTGATGTAAACAGCTTTCAGTTCCGCCTCCTAAAATCATAGAAAACATTAAACTAATATATTTTTCTTCATAAGTAGTAGGATCTATTACTTTATAACCTAAATAAAGTTTACTTTGCGGACTATCAGTTACTTCTTTTATTTCCTGCATTTTAACTTCTTTATTTTTCTTTGGTTTTATCATTTTTGATGGTTTAAAATCTCCATAGATATAATTATCGATAATATCAATAATTTCTTCATTAACATTACCTAATATAAAAATATCTAAACTATCTTCCGTAAACATCGATTTATAATATTCATAAAGCGTTTTAGCGGTCATTTTTTCTACTTCTTCTATTAATTTTTCTGTCTTTAAATCTTTAAAATCATATAAATTTAAAAGTCGCCAACATTCATTTAAACTATAACTTTCCGGATAATTTTTAATACTTTTTAACTCTTCAATATAATTTTTTTGACATACTTTAAACAATTCTTCGTCAAAGCTATTATCTTTAACATAAGGATGCCAAAAATAATCCATAATAAATTCAATATTTTTCTTATTCATTCCTTTTTCAGTATACTTTTCATTAGCAAATTCCGCAGCTAAAGTAAAAGTCCGATATTTACTACTTGTTTTGGTATTAAAAAAGGTAACTGGATTATAAATATAAGCGGCTGCTTTAGTTAATTCTTCTAAATTATTATATTTTGCGGTTTTTAAATATAACATTTTTCGGAGCATCGCTTGATATAATTTATCAGTTTGCGTGTTTAATCTTTGAAACACAAAAGAAATACTTATTGTTTTAAAACTACTTGTTTTCTGTAAATAAATATTATAATGTTCTCTGGTTTTTTTAATATAACTCATTTGGGCCTCCTATAAGTGTTTCTAAAGCTAAAATTATCATTTGTTTAAATCCTTTTTCTCGCTCTTCACTGGTCATAGCTAAACCTTTATAAGGATTATCAGAAACCGTTGTCAAGCAAGCTGCTTCTTTATTTAAAGCTTTAGCAATATATAATAAAGCAAAGCTTTCCATTTCGGCATTAACTATATTTAAATCTGGAAGTCTTTTCTTAAAGCCTTCTAAATCAAGCATATAGGGTTCAAAAACTTCAGTACATAGTGTATTTCCTACTTTCAATGATAATTTCATTTCCTCTGCTTTCTTTATTATTTTATCGTTTAAGCTTTTACTAGCCTCTACTAAATGACTTTTCTCACCGCTAAAAGTATAGGCAAAATCTCCTTCGTTATAAGATTTAGCCGTTAGGACTAAATCAAATAAATTTAAATTTTTATCATATACTCCGCAGGAACCTACTCTAATAATCGTTTTTACATCATAAAATTTATATAATTCGTAAGCATATATTCCCATACTACTCATACCCATACCAGAGGCCATAACGGTTATTTTTTTATTTTTATAATAACCTGTATAAGTCTTATTACCCCGGACATCGTTAACGAGTTTATAATTATCTAAAAAATTTTCCGCTATAAAAGTTGCTCTTTTAGGGTCACCTGGCATAATAACTAAAGGAGCAATATCTTCTTTTTTAGCTTCATTATGTACTGTCATTTTATCACTTCCCATCATAAAATTCTTTTTCTTTAAAAATTCCTTTTTTTTCTAATTTTTTTATCATTATTTTTTGCAGCACTCTATTTGTTTTAGTTTTAAAATCATGGATATTACTGATAGGTTCAACCATAACACTAAATAATCCATATTCATTAGCGCCTTTAATATCAGACAGCATTTGATCACCAATCACTGCCGTATTTTCTTTAGTAGCATCTAATAAAATTAAAGCTTTATCAAAAGCTTCTTTTTTAGGTTTTCCAGCTTTAAATAAATATCCTGTTTCAAGTATTTTAGCTACAGGTAAAACTCTTTCTTTACTATTATTAGAAACCAGACAAATATTAAAGTCTTTACCTATTTTTTGAAAAAGATTAACTAACTCTTCATTTACTTCTATTTTTCCTACTGGAAGTAAAGTATTATCTAAATCAAAAATTAAATTTTTATATTTTTTATTTAGTAATTTATAATTTATACTATACACACTACTAGCGTACATATTCGGGAGAATTAAATCTATTTCAGTTTTATCTCCTTTTAAAACTTTAAAAAAGCTTTTTAACATCTCACTATTTTTACTCATTTTTTCTTCCTCTTTTTTATTATTATTAAAAATAATATTATTATACCTATTATAATTATTAGTTTATAATCATTAAGAACTTTAAATATATCAAGTTCTAATTTTTCATTTAATTTTATATTTAGGGTGTCAATTAATTTATCTTGATAGTATACTTTTAATTTACCTAAACTAGTGCCTTCCTTAATATTATAGTTTAAAATTTTAATCCCTTTATATTTATAAGTTATATCTTTTTTATCATAATCATTAGGTAAAAATGATACAACATCCTTATTTGCTTTTAATTTTATTTTATCCTTTTTAACGTATTTTGTTTTTAATGTTAAAACATTTTCTCCTTTTTTTATTACTTTCTGGTTACTATAATTATCAGCTATATAATTATAAGTATTAGCCGCATCTTCTAAATGATGTGCACCTTTTTTATCATAGGGAGCATTTAAAGTTATTAAAACAAAGTCTTCGCCATCAATATCTGCCAAAGACGCAAGACATAAACCGGCACCATCAGTTGTTCCTGTTTTACCGCCAAGTAAATATTCATTATCATTTTTTAAAGCCGAGCTATACAAGGT
Organism: uncultured Bacilli bacterium; assembly: GCA_944363935.1. Classification (GTDB taxonomy): domain Bacteria; phylum Bacillota_I; class Bacilli_A; order RF39; family UBA660; genus Coprosoma. The sequence continues at coordinate 4,365 of CALVVT010000089.1, read as the reverse complement.
TAAACCATTACTTGTAACATAACTTTTAGAAGTTATTATGCGTTTAAAGTCTTTATTTTTTAAAGCATAACTAAACATTTTATATACATCAGTAGCCGTCGAATAATTATTTTCTTCATCTAAACCAATGGTATTAGAAAAGTTTGTATTCTTCATTCCAAGTTCTTTTGCTTTAGCATTCATTTGTTTGATAAAATTAGGAATATTTCTTTCTAATGCCTGTGCACATTCAGCCCCTGATGGAAGTAATAATCCGGCTAGTAAATCTTCATATGTTACTACCTCACCTATTTTAAAACCAGCTGTTACTAAATTTTCTTCAGCAAGTCTATTAAAATCACTACTAGTTATGGTTACTTTACTATTTAAATCATTAATGTTTTCTAATGTGATTATCGCGGTCATTATTTTAGTTAAAGAAGCTATTGGAGCTTCCTGGTTTTCGTTTTTTTGATACATTACATCAGTATCATGATATAAAATTACATTATTGCTTTGAAAAGTTAAAGCATAAACCTTAAAACTAATTAAAAAAGCCAAAATAAAAACTAATAAATATTTTATAAACTTCATTACTCCACCCCATAACTAGTATAACAAATTTTTAAAAGAAAAAAAACGAGTTTATAAATATTTTTTCAATTTATTTATCTCGTTTTCACCAAAAGTAAGCATTTCTTTAGCAATTTTAATAGATTCTTTACATTTACTGTTTTTTATTTTTTTAGAAAGTTCTAGATTACCTAAAGTTATTCCTTCAATTAACATCGATGCTATAGCAGCATCACTATTATCGTTAATTACTTCTTTTTTGATGTTCATTTTTACCATGGTTTTTCCCATAATTCCAGTTTCTTTAAGGCCTTCTTTCTTTTTTTTAATTATTTTTTCACTTTCTTTTTCATATTTTTGATATTCTTTTAAAATATCCTCAAGTTCATTTTTAATTTTATTATCTTTATCTTTAAGACAATCTATTAAATTACTGGTACTACTTACTCCCATACTAGCATTTTTATAAACTTCTTCTATTAATTCCATTATATCACCCTTTTATATTATGGAATATTTTAATAGTTTTATACTAGTATTTATTAATATATTTTATATTTATAGATAGGGGCTGTAATGAAATTATTTTATTTCATGACAGCCCCTTGTTTTATTTTATATCTAAAACTTCTATATCCTTTCTATCTAATTTTATCTTAAATAATTTCCGATATAATACCATACCAATTTTATAACCAAATACAAAATATAACAAACGTGATTTTAATGTGTAATTAACACTATACTTATAAACCTCAGTATTGCTATAATACCATTTTTTCAATAACCTTTTTTCAGCAATATTAAATTTAAAATAATTACTAAAACTATTTCTAATACATCTAAAAATAACATATTGGGTATAATGCTCATAATTTGCATTATACTTTCTTGTAAAGTCAAATAGCTGTCTGGCAACATATAATAAATCTAAATAGTTTTTAGTTGTTTTATTTGATGTAATTGAATTTTTATGTTTTCTATAAAAATATTGTATTCCTTTTGCATAGAAAATCGTATTATACTCATTAAATATCCTTGTAACCCATTCTTCATCTTCATGTAGAATATTAGGCGAAAAAAAGATTTTATGATTTATTAAAAAATTTTTTTTAACTATTATTCGCCATGCACGACCACAAATGTTATTATTGATTAATAAGTTGGATGTTAATTCACTAGGAAATAAATCTAAATGCTTAAAACTAAAATTTTCTAAACGATAAACGTTATACTCTTCAAAGTATTTTATTGTGTCAATAAGTATTACATCATATTTATTTTGTTTAACTATTTCTGTGGCTTTTGAAATATAATTATTACCTATCCAATCATCACCATCAACAAAAATGATATAATCTCCAGCTGCTTGGGTTATTCCAACATTTCTTGAGTTTGATAAGCCTTGATGTTCATTAACAATAATCCTAACATTTTTTATACCAGTAATTTTATTTTTACAAATTGAAATAGTTTCATCATTGGAACCATCATCAACAATTATTAACTCGGTTACATCATTACATTGTTTTTTAATTTCTGATAAACATTTATCAATATATTTAGCATCATTATAAGTAGTTACAATTATGCTAAACAAAATTTTATTATCAAGCATATTTATATTTCAATTTCTAATAATTTTTCTGATATAATTTCTGAATTTTCCATCAAATATCTACAAATATTAGTTCTTTCTTCACCAAATTTTAACAATTCTAAATTTCCATCATTTAAATATTGTTTATACCCATAAGTACTATTTAATAGTTGTACTAAATATACATATGGCATATATTTTAAATCATATTTATTTAACGAAGAATATTTCATATATTCTTTTGTATATTCTACTAAATTGTCAATATTAAAATTACCATTAATACATTCTTTATCAATGTAACTATATGATCTGATTATTTCCCATGTTACAGGCAATTCAGCCGCATTAACAAAATCTATTATAGCTTTTATTTCATCACCATCATATATAAATTGCATAACACTATAATCTCCATGCGTCTTTTTAACTGTAACACTTGAAATATCCTTGAATGTTCCATCATTCAATAGTTGTTTCAACATATTTATTTTATCATTCAAATCTTCTACTATTTTATTACCATGAAGTTTATCACTTTTAGCTTTTTCTATTAATTCTAGATTTTGGTTAATACTTCTTTGTAACACCTCATCAGACGCATATTTGTTCATATTACATTTAAACATATCTTCATAAGGATAATCTTCTAAAGCATCAACAATTAAACCTAAATATTTTGCAGAATCTAAAAGTTGTTTTTTATCTCCAGTATTTTTTTCTTTAGTTTCCCCCTCGATATATTCTTGCATTATTACTATTTTATCATTATATCTAAAATAATATTCTTTGTTTATACATTGAATATATTTTGGTACAATCAATCCTTTTTCTTTCAAGAAATTTATAACATTAATCTCTTTCATAATTGACTTTTCTTGATGTTTTGATTGAAATTCTTTCAAAATATAAAATTTATCATTTGATGTTAATTTAAAAATATTAGCACTACCTCTATTTAATTTTTCAACCCCAGTAACATCAAATCCATAATTTTTTTTAACCTCTTCAACAATTGTATTTTCAGTAAATTCAGTTTTTTCTAACATATTCATCCCTCTTTCTATTTTTCTGAATTCTTCAATTATTATTTTAACAGTATTATACCACGAATATTCTTTTTTTTCACTAAATTTCAATTTTTGTGGATTGTTAATTGCCCATTCCATTTTTCTTAATAAATCAGATTTATCAAAATAATTAAAATTAATCTTCATATTTTGTGATAACAATTCATCTACCATTTCACATTTTGGAGTAATTACTTTAATACCCTTTTGTGATAGTGTCACGGAATTTGATGGAAAAAATCCATATTTAAAATTAGGATAATCTAAATCATACAAGTTTATAAATACATTAGTTTTTTCACAAATCTTCCACCAACTTTTTTCACCAACAAATTTATCAAATCTAATAATATTAGGTGTTAAATTTAATGAAATATTAATATTTTTTGCCATTGGTCCTGCAATTAATAAATAAGCGTTTTTGTTATTTATCATATTAAAGTTTTCTATAATTTGATTTATATTTTTATAAGGAGCAATATTACCAACAAAGGTAAATAAAAAGGCATCATTAGGTAAACTAGACAAATCAATAATTTCTTTATCAAACCATCCATCTAATTTATTTACACCAATATAATGAGTGATTGATTCCTTACCAAAATTTTTTAGTAATGATCTTTTCATATAATCAGTTAAAGTAAAAACAACATCTGCAAGTTTTAAGAATTTTTTTAATACATATTCATCAACATCAGTTGGATTTATGTCAAGTTTTAGGACACTTTTTTTGTTAATATTATTAAAGGAAAAAGTAAAAAACTGATAATGTATATATAAATTTTTACTTACAATAAGCACTAGCAAAGTGTAACAAAATAAAAATGTTATCATTATCATAATAAAAACGAAAACATTTTTACTACTGCACTTTAAGCTAGTGCGAAATTTATAATTTTTCAAACTAGTTGTAAAGTTTTATTTGTATTAAAAATTGTAAGTTTATCATATGAAATATTTTATAAAAGAAAAAACTTACAATTTTTAATACAAATCGTGTTCAAAATTTTTTCTTAATTATCATTATTTATAAATCAGAAAATTAAGAAAAAATAAGAACACGCGTGGCACTACAATGCGAGCGAAAGCCCTATGGGATATCCCATAGGGCTAACTTTGATATTCGATGTTGGTTGACCGTGT
>CALVVT010000088.1 GCA_944363935.1 uncultured Bacilli bacterium | reverse complement strand
TCATTTAATCAGATCCTTTCATGTTTTTCCAATTAATATTTTATCATGAGTTTCTGGTAATGACTCATTTTTTATACAAAAATAGTGTCAGTGAATTTTACTCACCAACACTATTTATTATAGAACCATGCTTTAAGCATCTTTTTTTTCTTAAAATATATTATTTTTAGTTATTTCATGGTATAATTAAATATGAATAGTAGTATGAAATGAGGTGAAGTCTAGTTTGCAATTTAATATATATAGTCAAAGTAAAGAAGATTTAGAAAATTATTTTATAAATATTAATGAAAAAAAATATAAAGCTATCCAAGTTTATGATTGGCTTTACCGAAAAAAAGTAACTTCGTTTGACGAAATGACTAATATAAAAAAATCAGTAATTGAAAAATTAAAACAAGATTTTACCTTTGAATTACCAAAAATTGTACAAAGTCAAAAAGGTAAAGAAGTTAATAAATATTTATTTGAATTAAAAGATAAACAAAGAGTAGAAGCTGTTTTAATGCTTCATGATTATGGTAATAGTTTGTGTTTGTCGACCGAAGTTGGTTGTAATATGGGCTGCGCTTTTTGTGAAAGTGGAAGACGTAAAAAAATTAGACCATTAACATCTGGAGAAATGGTAACGCAAATACTAAAAGTAATGGAAGAGACTAATTTAAAAGTAACCCATGTTGTTTTAATGGGAATAGGCGAACCTTTTGATAATTATGATAATGTTTTAAAATTTATTAAAATTATCAATAGTGATTATGGTCTCGCCTTGGGCGCTAGACATATTACAGTTTCTACTTGTGGAATTATTCCAAAAATAAAAGAATTTACTAAAGAAAAATTACAAGTTAATCTAGCGATAAGCCTGCATGCTCCTAATGATAAATTACGAAGTAAATTAATGAAAATAAATAAAGTATACCCTTTAAAAGACTTAATTGAAGTAATTAAAGATTATATTAAAGTAACTAATAGAAGAGTAACTTTTGAATATATATTGTTAAAAGGTGTTAACGATAACGAAAAATGTGCTTATGAACTAGCTAAATTGCTTAAAGGACTTAATTGTTATGTTAATTTAATACCTTATAATCCAACAAGTCATTTAGAATTTAAACGTTCTAGTCAAAGCACAATTTTAAAATTTTATGATATTTTAAAAAAAGAAAAAATAGGTGTAACGATAAGAAGAGAATTTGGAACGGAAGTTTCCGCTGCTTGTGGGCAATTACGTTCTAGTTATGAGGAGGATTTATGATAGAATATTCGTATTTAACAGATCCTGGAAAAGTTAGGGATCATAATGAAGACAGTGTAACCGCTCTTAAAAACGCGAGTGGGGAAATATTAATGGCAGTTGCTGATGGAATGGGTGGCCATAAAGATGGAGAAGTCGCTTCTAGTATTGCGGTTAATCATATTGGTAAACGTTTTTTAGGGGCTTCAAGTGTTGGAAATAAACAAGACGCTATGGCGTTTCTTAAAGATATAGTTAGTGAAGCTAACGTTCTTATTTATAAATATACCAAAGAACATCCTGAAAGTAATGGTATGGGAACAACATTAGTTATGGCACTTTTAACTAAAGAGTTTTTACTATTTTGTAATATTGGTGATTCTTCTGGTTTTGTTATTAAGGATAAACATTTATATAAAATAACAACTGATCATACTTTAGTTAATTTGTTGGTTAAATCTGGTGAACTTACTGAAGAAGAAGCGAAAGAGCACCCAAGAAAAAATGTTTTAATGCGGGCCCTTGGCGCTAATATGACAGTAGAAATGGATATATTTGATGTCGAAACTGATATTGAAGGTATTTTCCTTTGTAGCGATGGACTTACTAATATGCTTGATAATAGACAAATAGAACTTGTATTAGATAGTAATTTATCAGTTGAAGAAAAACTCCATAAATTAATTTTAAAAAGTAATAATCGTGGCGGAACCGATAATATTTCAGCGGCTTATTTAATCAAAGGAGGTAACTAATATGATTACAAAAGGACAAAAGATAAATGACCGTTATGAAATAATTAGATCGATTGGCGAAGGTGGTATGGCTAATGTTTATTTAGCTAATGATATTATTTTAAATAGATTAGTAGCCGTTAAAATATTGCGTGGTGATTTAGCCAAAGACGAAAAATTTGTTAAAAGATTTCAAAGAGAAGCTATTGCTGCTAGCAGTTTAAATCACCCTAATATTGTTGAAGTTTATGATGTTGGAGAAGACGATGGTAAGTATTTTATCGTTATGGAATATGTTGAAGGAAAAACTTTAAAAAGTTTAATTAAAAAAAGAGGAGCTTTAACTTTACCAGAAGTAGTTGATATTATGCTCCAGCTTACTTCTGCTATTGCTCATGCTCATGAAAGTTATATAATTCATAGAGATATAAAACCACAAAACGTAATAATTATGGAAGATGGTAGAGTAAAAGTCATGGACTTTGGTATTGCAGCTCAACTTAATAGTAATGAACTTACGCAAACTAATAGTGTTATGGGAACAGTTTATTATTTACCACCCGAACAAGCCAGCGGAACTTCAGCCACCGTTAAAAGTGATATTTATTCACTTGGAATTTTAATGTATGAACTTGTAGTTGGAAAAGTTCCATTTAAAGGTGATAGTCCAGTTGAAGTAGCAATTAAACATATGAAAACACCACTTCCAAGTATTACCGATGCTTATCCAGAAATCCCGCAAAGTATTGAAAATGTTATTTTAAAAGCCTGCGCTAAAAACCCTTTAAATCGTTATGCTACAGTTAAAGATATGCATGATGATTTGCTAACTGTATTAGAAAAAGAAAGATTTAATGAACCAAAAGTTAAATATCTTTACAGTGAAGAAGCTTTAGAAGACGATATGCCAAGAGAAAGAAGAAGCGATAGAAATAAACAAAAAGAAGAAAAAAGAAAAAATAAAAAAATGAATAAAGCTTTGATTATTATTGGGGTTATTATTTTAGTTTTAGCTTTAGCTGGTACGTTTATAATGTTTATTTACCCTAAATTTTTTAAAGCTGAAGTTAAAATACCAGATGTGGTTGATATGATTGTATCTGAAGCAGAGGACACGCTTAAAGAAAAAGGATTAGAAGTTAGGGCTAAAACTAAAAAGGAAAACAATGACGAAATTGCTAAAGGGAAAGTAATTGAAACTGATCCTGAAGTTGGCCGAACGGTTAAAGAAGGAACAAAGATAACTTTAACAGTTTCTAAAGGTAGTAAAAAGTATGAAATAGAAGATTATACTGGGCAAAATTATTACGAAGTAAAAGCAACGTTAGAAGCAGCTGGGTTAGAAGTTGAAACTGACGAAGAGAATGTCGCCGATACGGAAGATGCTGAAGAAAATATTATTTTAAGTCAAGATGTTGAGCCTGGTACTTTGCTTGCTAAAGGTGATATTATAACCCTAACTATTCCGCATATTTATACAACTTATCCTGACTTTGAAAAAGAAAATTATACTGAAGTTGATGTGCGTTCTTTCTGTGAAGACAATGATCTAGCGCTTGAAATTAATTATCAAGCTAGTGATACAAAAAAAGAAGGAACCGTTATCTATCAAAATATGTCACCAGGAACAATGGTTAGAGAAGGCGCTAATTTAAAAGTAACTATTGTTAAAAACGAAAGTTCAGGTGAGGAATGAAAGGAATAATAGTTAAACAAATAAGCAATGACTATACTGTTAGAAGTCATAAAGACTATATTTGTAAAGCTCCAGGAAAATTTAGAAAATTAAATCTTACACCAATGGTTGGTGACCATGTAATTTTTGACGAAAGTGCTAGAGTTTTACTAGATATTTTACCAAGAAAAAATTATTTACAAAGACCTCCTGTAGCTAATATTGATCAAGTACTTATTATAACTAGTTTAAAAAATCCTGATTTTGATAGTCATTTACTTGATAAATTATTAGTGGTTACTGAATGGAATAATATAATTCCTATTATTGTTTTTACGAAAAGTGATTTAGTTAATATTTGTGATTATGAAGCAGTAATGAATTATTATAAAAGTATTGGTTATAAAGTTTATTTAAATACTGAAACCAAAGAAATAAGTAAAGTTTTTAAAGATAAAGTTAGTGTTTTTGCTGGTCAAAGTGGGGCTGGCAAAAGCACTTTACTAAATAAAATTGATAAATCTTTAAATTTAAAAACTGGGGAAATTTCTTTAGCTTTAAACCGAGGTAAACATACAACTAGACATACAGAATTATTGGAATTAAATGATGGTTATGTTGCTGATACTCCGGGATTTTCCGCTTTAGAATTTACTGATATGACTAATAGTGATATTAGAGATAGTTTTACAGAATTTAATTTTTACCGGCAAAATTGTAAATACCGTGATTGTATGCATGATAAAGAAGATAACTGTGCGGTAAAAAAAGAAGTAGAATTAGGAAACATTTTAAAGAGTCGTTACGAAAATTATTTAAATTTTATCCATAGAAGGTGATATTATGAAGCTTTCAACTTCGTTTTTAATGATTATAAATAATAAAGAAAAAATTGACGAAATAGATAAATATACTGATTATCTCCATTTTGATATTATGGATGGTAAATTTACCGAAAAAAGTACTAGTTTAGAGGAAATATTAACAAGTACTAGGAATACAATTAAACCGAAGGATGTTCATTTAATGGTAATGGATGTTAAAAAATATGTTGATGTTGTTAGTAAAATAAAACCTCAATATATTACTTTTCACCTAGAAGCTACGAGTGGAGTAAATGAAATCATTGATTACATTAAAGAAAAGAATATTAAAGTCGGAATAGCAGTTAATCCTGAAACTAAAGTAGAAAGTTTACTTCCATATTTAACTAAAATTGATTTAGTACTAGTGATGTCAGTCAAAGCTGGTAAAGGTGGTCAAGAATTTATCGATATTAGCGAAAAAATTGATTATTTAAAAGATTACAAACTAAAAAATAAATTAGACTATTTAATTGAAGTTGATGGAGGAATTAATCCAAAAACAGTTAATAAAGTTAAAAATGCTGATATAATTGTTGTTGGTTCATTTATTACTAATGGTAATATTAAAGAAAAAATAGAGGAAATAAGGAGAGTTATATGAAAGGTTTTACATTAGCAGAATTAATGGGCGTTATTGTTATTTTAGGAATTCTCGCAGTTATTATTACGACGACTATTGATAGAAATATTGTTAATAGCCGTATTCAAACATGTAAATCACAGGAAGAAAATCTAATTCAGGCAGCGCAGATGTATGTTACTGATCATGCTAATGAGCTGGGGGTTTTACCGAATGTTGGTGGTGAAAAACATATAACGATAGCTATGTTAAGAGGAGATAGTGGCAGTGGCTATGAAGAAAATAATTATATAGCTGATGATATGGAAAATCCAATGACTGGAAAGGCTTACAATCCTAGTACTTATGTTGAAATTACATTAAATGAAGATGGTACTGGGCAGACTGAAAATCCTAAAAATTATCATTATGAAGTTGTATATGTAGACGAAACAGAATGTCCAAATGAATAGAGAAGGTGATAATGTGAAGAAAATAATAGCAAGTGGTAATGAAGG
>CALVVT010000087.1 GCA_944363935.1 uncultured Bacilli bacterium | reverse complement strand
ACTTTACAACTAGTTTGAAAAATTATAAATTTCGCACTAGCTTAAAGTGCAGTAATAAAAATATTCCTTTTAATTATAATGATGATGACATTTTTATTTTGTTGCACTTTGCTAGTGCTTATTGTAAGTAAATATTATATTTATATTATTATTTTTTTCACTTTTTCCTTTAATAATATTAATAAAGAAAAGTGAAAATTGTAGATAGAATAAAAATCTTTATTTTTCAAAAAGGCTGTAATGAAACACCGTTAATAAAATTTAAAAAAATTTTCATTACAGCCTAGCAAGTTTACTAACTATAAAGATTTTCTTTATTATTTATTTATTAATTTATATCTATAAAAAAGTAATTTAATATTAAGAAAATAAACTTTGCACTAGTTTCAAGTTTGCGTGGCACTACAATGCGAGCGAAAGCCCTATGGGATATCCCATAGGGCTAACTTTGATATTCGATGTTGGTTGACCGTGTGATTATTTTCCTAATTATATCATAATAATTAAAAGGTTAGATTATTTTCTAACTCCAATTTTATATTTCTGATTTTTATATCATATGTAAGTTACTACTTTTTTAAAACATAACTTGAAAACCATTTATCAAATGCTTTAACACTTTTATAAACTTTTAAATCTTTATCACTACTAGCATCTAAATAACTAACTAATTTTCCTTCATGATAAATAACAAAAGACGGATAATACTTTATCTTATCTTTTAAACTTGTTTTCTTCATTTCAGTAAAAGTCATTTTATAAAAACTTATTTGCTTATCCTTCATATACTTAATTAAATTTTTTTCAAAATTAACTGAAGTATTACATAAAGGTTGATGAAGGAAAATAGCAAAACTTTTTTTATTTTTAACTAACTTATTAAAATTACTTTCATTTAATTCAGTAAAATTATTACTCCCATAATATTCATTTTCTAAATAAAAAGGTTTTTCATTACAAGCAGTTAGTAATGAAATAATTATTATTAAAATTAAAGCCTTTTTCATAATTGGTGCAAGTGATCAAAATCAATATCATGGTAAGTAACTTTCCAAAAATCATATACTACTTCATTTTTTTCTTTTCGTTTAACTTCTACTTTATTATTGCCTTCATAATACCAATAACCACCAACATTATAAATTTTATCTTTATCCCAGCCTAAAGCAACTAACATATTTTTCATACCTCCGGCATAACCACCGCCACCACACATAAGAAAAATATTTTTATCTTTAGGGAAATAGTATTCTAGTATTGCTTTAGATTCTTCATAATTAGGCATATATTTACCATTTTTATAAGTATATAAAGTTTTACCAGTATAAGTATTTCCTACTTCTTTAGGTAAATCAGTAACATTTACAATTAATGGATAAGGAATTGCTTCAAAACCTTTAACAAAGCCTGATAAATAAGCATCTCCACCTATAGCTTCGTAATTACCTGGATCTTTAAGCATTCGCATATCGCGGTAAACACTATCATCCCTATTTAAATAATTATCAATAGTTTTTTCATTGATATTTTTATCAATTCCAAGCTCTTCTCCTCTAATTCCACTAGTTATTTCTGGTTTTGGTAAATTATCACAACCACATAAAAATAAAGTTATAACAAATAAGAAAATAATTAATTTTTTAGGCATTATATCCCTCCTCGTTATTATTATAAACGCTAATAAAAAAATAAATCAATAAAATGTTAGTTGAAAAAACTCAACTTTTGGTTGAGCATTTTTTTAATGACAAAGGAACATTATATGAAGTTATTTCATTATTAGCTTTAGCTTTTATTTCTAAATACAAACTATTTTCATTATATTCTTTACATATTTTTTGATAATTAGGAACAGTTAAAGTAACTGTTTTTAAATAATCTTCTAATTTAATACTTTTATCTTGATAAACATCAGAACTTATTTTTTTGACCATATCTTTATTTTTTTCATACAAAGTACATTCTATTTCCTGATATTTTTTATTATTTTTATGACCACAATATTCAATATCAGTTATATAAATTGAAGATTTTTTATCATTATAAGCAATATTACCAGCAATATTAAAATTATCACAAGCACTTGATAAAGTTTTAAAATTAAAGTTTTCGTCTTTATTTATTATTAGTAAAATAATAATTATAAATAAAAGGATAAATAAAGCTATTATAAGTGGTTTATGATTTTTATTTTTTTTATTTTTCCCTTCAAGCATATTATCTAAACTAATATTAAAATCTTTACTCATTTGTTTAATTAAAGTCATATCTGGCATATTTTTCCCATTTTCCCATTTACTAGCAGCTTGATAAGTTACGTTATATTTTTCAGCAAATTCTTTTTGCGTTAAATTATTTTGCTTTCTAATTTCTTTAATAAATTTACCAAAGTTTTCTTGATTCATAAAACCACCTTCATTATTTAACTATAAACTTTTACTTTTTGTCGGTCTAATTTTATTCTTTTAAAACAGCTTATTACTTCGTCCTCATTTTTTCTAATAGTGTCATTATTAATATATTCGTCACTTTCAATTAAGTCATGAACACTTTCATTTAAAATATCGATTACTTCATTATCTAACGTTAAAAATAAACTTCTTAACCATATACTACGAAGAATATTTTCTTTTTTATCTTCGTAATTTTCTTTTTCATTAAAAAGCATTGAAGCTAATTGATAAGCAGCTATTTCACTATAAATATTGTTTTTAATTTTTTCATAACCTTCGCCTGAAACACCAACTAAACTCGCATATAATTTAGAACTTAAATCAGGTTTTGGCATAGTAAAATCATTATCTAAAAAACTATGTTCAATATTTTTATTTAGAAAAATGATATTGTATTTAACTTTTAATAAATCTTCCCGGTATTCGGCATAATCAGGATTATTTAAATAAATTTCTAATAACGCTAGAAAAAGCATATAACCATCTTTATTTAAAGCTAATTGAAACTGCATTTCCGTTGTAAATAATTTTATAAGCATTTCTTCTAGTTTAGCGTAATTTTCTTCAGTATCTTCAAAAAGAATTTTTCTGACTGACTTATTATTAGTAATTACACTATCTGTTAAAGTATTATAAATTCTAATTAATACTTTATTATCAGTTTTATCTTTAATTATTTCTTCTAACCCTATTCCTTTTTTACTATCAAAAGAAACTACAAAATCTAAAGCTTCATTACCATCAGTAAATAAATCATTATACTTTCTTTCTTCTACATCTAAAGCAATTACTAAATAATCAAGTAAAGTTTGATACTCTAATGTTTCCTTTTTATGTTCTAGTTCAAGCTCATACATTTTTTGATATAATGAACTAATAGAATCTTCTATTTTTACTAATTCTTCCATCAAAGCCCTCCTATAAAATTATTAAACTCTATAACTAATACTTTTATCTAATAATTCTAAAAATTTAACACCATCTTCCTTTGTTCCAACAATAGTTCCAAAATGAGTTGGGACGACAAGACGTGGTTTTATCTCATTAATTAGCATTGCGGCTTCTTTGTAATCCATAGTATAAGTGCCACCTATAGGAATAAAAGCAACATCACATTTTATTTTTTTATTTTCTTCAGTAACATCTGTGTCTCCAGCAATATAATACTTAATATCACAAATAGTAACTAAATACCCTACCCAATTATTAGTTTTAGGGTGATAATTTTTATTAACATTATAAGCAGGCACTGTTTCAAAAGAAATATTTTTTACCATATATTTTTTATTAGGTACAACACTTATAATATTTTCTTTAGGAAAATATGTTTCTACTTCATTAATTAAGTCTTCGGGAATAACAATAATTGTCTTTTCTTTTTTTACTTTTAAAATATCTTCTTTAGAATAATGATCATAATGACTATGCGTAATAAAGATAATATCTGCATTATTATAATTTTCATTTATTTTAAAAGGGTCAAAATAAATCGTTAAATCTTTTTTATATCTAATACTATTATGAAATAATAAGTTAATTTCTTCAAACATTTAATCCTCCTTATATTTATCTATTTTTATTAATTTATTTAAAGTTTTTTCATTTTGATAACCTACTACATAATTAGTAACAGACCCATTTTTAAATACTAGCATTATTGGAGTTGCGGAAATATTAAAGGATTCTACTAACCTTTTCGCATCCTTATTATAAACGTTTACTTTACCAACTTTTATATCTTTATTATTTTGAGCAAAATCGTTAATTACCGAAAACATTTGAATACAAGGAAAACAAAGATTAGAATAAAATTCTACTAATACTGGTTTATCTGATTTTAAAACTTCTTTTTCAAAATTACGATCATTAAGTTCAATTACCCCAGCTTTTTTACTTTCGTAAATATTATTACCAAAATAATAAATAAAAGTTAAGGCTATCATAATGATAATAAATACTAATACACTAATTAATATTTTTAATTGTTTTCTATTCATAAAACGCCTCCAATAATAGTATAAACACCCATTAAAATAATAATTAAACCACATACTTTATTAATAATATTATAATGTTTTTTAATAAGCTGAAAAGCATCTATTACTTTTTCGGTAAATATCGCCGTAATTATAAAAGGAAGTCCAAGTCCAAGTGCATATAAGAATAAAAGAAATGCACCTTTAATAATTGTTGTTGTTTGGGCTGCCATAACTAAAGCTGACGCTAGGAAAGCACCAACACAAGGAGTCCAAGTTAATGAGAAAAAAACGCCAAAAATAAATGAATTAATAAAGTTTAAATTTTTATTTTGTTTAAGACCTTTAGTTTTATTTAAAAATTTTATTTTAATTATTTCCATGTAATTAAGACCTATTAATATTAAAAACAAACCAAATAAAATATTAATATAAACTAAATAATCTTTAACAAAAGTTCCAAATGTACTAGCAAATACTCCAAGTAAAACAAAAATTAAAGTAAAACCCAAAATAAAACCTAAAGCATTAATAAATGTTTTTTTAGAATTATTATTAAGAGCAAAATAAGAAATATAAACTGGAATTATTGGTAAAATACAAGGAGATATAAAACTAGCAATGCCTTCGATAAAAGTAATTATATATTCCATATTTAAATCCTTTCTTATTTAATTTTATCATAACTTTGATATTTAAAACAAGATTTTTCATGGGAATTTATTAAACCTACAGCTTGCAGATAAGCATATATTATCGTTGTTCCAACAAATTTCATTCCTCTTTTTTTTAAATCTAATGAAATATTATCCGATAGTTTATTAGAAATTTTATTTATTTCATATATTACTTCTTTAGTAAAACTTTTCAAATATTTTTCAAAACTACCATATTCTTTTTCTATTTCTTTAAATATTCTAGCATTATTAATACTAGCTCTTATTTTTAATTTATTACGAATAATAGCTTTATTTTGACATAGTTCATTTATTTTATTTTCGTCATAATTAATTATTTTATCGATATCAAAGTTATCATAAGCTATCCGAAATGCTTCTCTTTTATTTAATACACATTCCCAAGATAAACCTGCTTGAAAAGACTCTAATATTAACATTTCAAGTAAATATTTACTATTTAAATTTAAAACTCCCCATTCATTATCATGATAATCTATATATTTAGGATTATTTAAATTACACCAACTACATCTCATAAAAAAGGCCCTTTCTTTGGAATTATAAATTTACTTGTATCATTACCTTCTAATTCTAATAATTTTATTTTATTTTTTATTCCCCCACCATAACCAGTTAAACTACCATTAGTTCCAATTACTCTATGACAAGGAATAATTAAACAAATAGGATTCCAACCAACTGCTCCACCAACAGCTTGAGCACTCATTTTATTTATTTTTCTTTTTTTAGCTATTTCTTTAGCAATATCGTTATAAGTAATAACTTTACCATAAGGTATTTTATTCATAATTTTAATAACTTCTTCTCTAAAAGGCGTTAGGTTATTTATTTTATATTGAGGAATAAAATTAGGATTTTGACCACTAAAATAAATATCTAGCCATTTTTTTGTTTCTTCAAATATTAAAAGATCTTTTTTAATATAATTATTTTGATGTTTTTTATCGTCAAATGTTCCTTTAAACCATAAACCGGTTAAATAAATACCATCACTACTCATATACATTATCCCTAAAGGCGAATTATAACTATTTATATACATTTTCCTACCTCCAAAATAAATATGTTATATCTTTATATTGATTATTAATTTTTTTATACAATCTCTGATTAGTTGTTTTTTTAGTTAATGGACCGTATTTTTCTTTATAAGAGCCTATTTTCACATAATCAAATATTTCCATCCAGTCCTCAATTAAACAATCTCTTCCAGAATATAAGGCTGTTAGTTTATGATCATTATGTATAATATCACAATATTTTTTAAATTCTTCTTTAGTTTTTTGATTATTCAAACCTTCCCCCATAAAACACACACATGTAATATAATTTTTATAAACTAAATATATTTCTCTAAAATATTTATTTAATAAATCACCATATTTTTCTTTCATATAAGGTGTATGACAATTTAAACAATTATTGGTACATTGACTTATATAAATTACTAAACTTTTTTCTAAAGGTATTTCTAATTCTGAAACCCCGACATTATTATAATACATAATTATTCACCTATTATATAAAATAAAAACTAGGGAATCCCTAGTTAAATACATATTGGTAGCGAGAGGGGGATTCGAACCCTCGACCCTACGGGTATGAACCGTATGCTCTAGCCAACTGAGCTATCTCGCCATTTGAAAAGCCGTATTAATTGTATCAAAAATACTAGCTTTTGGCAATAGTTTTTGCATTTTTTTCTATTTTATTCATTTATTATTTTGAAGTTCATAAGCTTTATAAGTATTATTTAAAAGTTCTAAAACCGTCAGCTGACCTACTCCACCAGGAACTGGGGTAACAAAACTAGCTTTATCTACTACTTCATCATATAATACATCTCCGTGCATTTGGCCTGTTTTTTCATCAAAAGCTATACTAACATCAATAACAATCACCCCTTCTTTTATATAATCTTTATCTATAAAAGGTGTTTTTGAGCCTGTTGCTGTAATAATAATATCAGCATTTTTTGTTTTTGCTTTTAAATCTTTTGTCTTTATATGGCACATTGTTACAGTCGCTTCATAATGAAGTAACATATGTAAAAGTGGAAGTCCAATTAATTTACTAGCACCTATTATAACAATGTCTTTACCACTTAAATTATTTAAACCAATTGCTTTATCTAATATAGTTAAAATGCCTTCAGCTGTACAAGGCCTTAAACCTTGAATATTATTAATTATCCTACCTAGATTTTCATTAGTAAGTCCATCAACATCTTTTAAAGGGTTTATTTCATTAATAACTTTACTTGCATCAATATGACTAGGTACAGGAAGCTGAAGCATTATACCATTAACACTTTTATCATTATTAAGTTTATTAACTGTTTCTAGTAACTCATTAGTGGTTACGGAAGGGTTAAAAAGAATGTGTTCAGCATTTATACCCACCAATGTACTTGCTTTCATTTTATTTTTAATATAAACATCACTTGCTTTATCACCGGCAACTTGAATTATTTTTAAAGTTATATTTTTATCTTTAACTTTTTCTTTTAATTCTAACAAACCTTCTTGTTTTAAGTTTTTACAATCTATATTAAGCATAATAATCACCACTAATATTGTATCATAGATTTTACAAAATATTAAAACATTTGTTATAATAAGTTTGGTGATATAAATGAAAGACGTTGTTATTATTGGTGGTGGCGCTAGCGGACTAGTAGCTAGTATATTTGCGGCAATGAATGGAAATAAAGTAACTATTTTAGAAAAAAATAATAAATGTGGTAAAAAATTATTAATTACTGGTAATGGAAGATGCAATTACTTTAATAATGATATGGATATAAATCATTATCATACTGATAATACAGAACAACTAAAAAAAATAATAACTGAAGAAAATAATAAAAAAATATTAAATTTTATTGATAGTTTAGGAATCGTTCATAAAATAAAAAATGGTTATTATTATCCCTACTCTAATCAAGCAACAAGCGTTTTAAATGCTTTAGTAAACAAAGCTAAAAGTTTAGGGGTTGAAATAATTAATGACTACAACGTTCTCCATATTAAAAAAGAAAATCATTTTATTATCAACGACAATATTAAAGCTAAAAACCTTATAATAGCTGCTGGTGGTAAGGCTTATGCGAAAACAGGTAGTGATGGCTCTAGTTATATATTAGCTAGTAGTTTAGGTCATAAAATAAATAAGCCCCTTCCCTCTTTAGTTAAATTAACTGGTAATGTACCTAAAAAATGGGCTGGTATCAGAAGTGATGTTATTGTTAGTTTATATGAAAATGATAAATTTATTAAAAGTGAAGCTGGGGAAATTCAATTAACTGACTATGGTATAAGTGGTATATGTGTTTTTAATATAAGCCATTTTGTTAGTAAAGGTTTAAGTGAAAACAAAAAAGAAGAAGTTTTTATTAACTTCGCCCCTTTCCTTAAAACAGATTTAATTACTTATTTAAGTGCCAAAAAAGACTTAACTATTAGTCAAATACTAGAAGGTTTTCTAAATTATAAACTCGTAAACATCATTTTAGAAAAAAGCCATATTTCTAAAGATAGTTACTTTATTAATTTAAACAATGAAGAAAAAAATAAATTAAATAATTTAGTAACTTCCTTTCCGGTTTTAATTACCGGAACTAAATCCTTTGACGAAGCTCAAGTAACTACAGGCGGGGTTTCTTTTAAAGAAATTGATGAAAATATGCAGTCAAAAATAATCCCTAATTTATATATTATTGGAGAAGCCGTAGACGTTGATGGTGATTGTGGGGGCTACAACATAGGTTTTGCCTTTATTAGTGGAATGATTGCTGGTAAAAGTATTAAAGGTGATAAAAATGCTTAAAATAAGAGAAATAAAATTAGGAATAAATGATGATTTAAAAGAAAAAATTATTAAAATATTAAATATTAAAGAAACCGATTTAAAATCATTTAAAATTACTAAAAAGTCTATTGATGCCAGAAGGAAAGATAACATTCACTTTGTTTATGAAGTAGTTATAAATGTTTTAAATGAAAATAAATATATTAATAATAAAAATATTATTAAATGGAAAGAAGAAAAATATGAGTTTAATATAACTGGTAATAAAAATTTAATGAGTAAACCTGTTATTGTTGGAAGTGGCCCAGCTGGTTTATTTTGTGCTTACCTTTTAGCTGAAAACGGTTATAATCCTTTAATTATTGAACGCGGAGAACCTATAGAAAATAGAGTTAAAACCGTAGAAACCTTTTGGAAAACCGGAAAATTAAAGGAAAACTCTAATGTTCAGTTTGGTGAAGGTGGCGCCGGAACTTTTTCGGATGGTAAGTTAAATACTTTAGTTAAAAATAAAGAGCATAGAATGAATAAAGTTTTTGAAACTTTTGTCGCTTGTGGCGCCCCTGATGAAATACTTTATTTAAATAATCCTCATATTGGAACTGATTTACTTCGTAATGTCATAATAAATATGCGAAAGAAAATTATTAATATGGGTGGTGAATTTAGATATAATACTACACTTACTGATTTAATTATTAAAAATAATAAAATTGAAGGCATTATTGTTAATGAAAAAGAAACTATACCTTGTGATGCTTTAGTTCTAGCAATCGGTCATAGTGCCAGAGATACTTTTAAAATGCTAACTAATTATTTAGAAATTCAAAGTAAACCTTTTGCGATTGGTATTAGAATTAGTCATAAACAAGAAACAATTAATCAAAATCAATATGGTACTAATGCTTTAGGACCGGCTAGTTATAAACTTACATATAATACTAACAATAGAGGTGTTTATTCCTTTTGTATGTGTCCTGGAGGCTTTGTTGTTAACGCTTCTTCGGAAAAAGAAAAACTAGCTATTAATGGAATGAGCAATCATAATAGAGATGAAGAAAATGCTAATAGTGCGATTATTGTTACTGTTAATCAAAATGATTTTGGAAATAATCCTTTAGATGGTATTAACTTTCAAAGAGAAATTGAAAAAAAAGCCTTTAAAATTACTAACGGAAAAATTCCTATTCAATTATTTAAAGATTTTAAAGATAAAAAAATATCCCAAAATCTTGGAAGTATTAAACCGGTTTTTAAAGGTGATTATACATTTGCCGATATTAATCAAATATTACCTGATTATATATGTGATTCTTTAATAGAAGGCATTGATTATTTTGGCACTAAAATTAAAGGCTTTAATGCCAAAGACGCGATTATAGCTGCTCCTGAAACTAGAACATCTTCCCCTATTAGAATAACTAGAGATGAAAATTATCTATCTAATGTTAAAGGTATTTATCCCTGTGGTGAAGGCGCTGGTTATGCAGGTGGGATAACATCAGCGGCTATGGATGGCCTTAAAATAGCTGAAGCAATTTCTAAAGAGTATAAACCTTTTTAGCTTTTTTAATAGTTAACCACAAAAAAACGGTCGAAAACCGGTCGAATGTGTCAAAAACCGGTCTAATCGATTGATAAAGATTCTGTGATTTATACTATAAATATCTGATATTAGTTTGCAACTTTCAATACGTTTAACAATATTTTTTTATTAAATTAAAGGTATTACCTATTTTAAAATAAGCTTTATAACTAGTTATAATTATAAGGCTTTTTTCTTTAGAAATAATACCTTTTTTTATTAATTTTAATTTATTTTTAAATCTTTTTT
>CALVVT010000086.1 GCA_944363935.1 uncultured Bacilli bacterium | reverse complement strand
GCAAATGGGTGATATTAGTAAAATTACAATGTAAAGATGGAAAAGGTCTAAAATTAATAAATGATAATAAAAATAGTATTAATGCTACAAATTATTCTGACATTCAAGAACTTATTACTGTTAGTGATATAGCTTTAACTGATTATTCTAGTTGGATTTGTGATTGGGTATTAACTAAAAAGCCAGGTTTTTTATTTGTACCAGATTTACAACAATATATTTCTGAACGAGGATTTTATTATCCTCTTGAGGAAACTCCTTTTCCAATTGCAGAAACAAATGATCAACTAATCGAAAATATTTTAAATTTTGATAAAGATAAATATGAGAAAAAACGCCAAGAATTTTTAGAAAAAAGAGGTTGTTGCGAAAACGGAACTGCAGCAAAACAAGTAGTTGAATTAATAAAAGAAATAATTGATAAAGAAAGTAGGTAGTTGAATGAAAAAAAATATTGCGATTATTTTTGCTGGTGGTACTGGCACAAGAATGGGAATTGAAAATATCCCTAAACAATTTTTAGAGGTTGATGGTAAACCAATCATAATTTATACTTTAGAGTTTTTTCAAAATCATTTAGAAATTGATGAAATCTATATTGCTTGTATTGCAACTTGGATTGATTATATGAAAAATTTAGTTAAAGAATTTAAAATTGATAAAGTAAAAGAAATTGTTGAAGGTGGTAAAACTGGACAAGATTCTATTTATAATGCTTTAATGGCAGCTAGAAAAAACAACGATCCAAATTCTAATGTTTTAATTCACGACGGTGTTAGACCTTATATTACATATGATTTAATTAGTGATTGCATCAATAGCATTAATTTATATGGTAGTGCAATAACTTGTACATCTTGTTTTGAAACGATTATCGTAAGTAAAGATGGTAATGAAATTAGCGAAGTTCCTTATCGAAAAGAAACTTATGCAGCACAAGCACCTCAAGGTTTTGTTTTAGGTGAAATAATTGAAGCTCATAATCAAATGCGTAAAATAAACCCAGATTATGAAAATATAGTTGATTCATGTACTTTATATCGCGTTTTAGGAAAAGATGTAAAATTGGTTCAAGGTAATCGAGGAAATATTAAAGTTACTACTCCAGAAGATTATTTTCAATTTAAATCTTTATTGGAATGCAAAAAAAGTATTGATGAAACTGGATTTAATGTTCCAGAAATGAGTGAAAAATTAAAGAAAATGGTAATGAATTAGGGGGTATTTATGAATAAAGTAATTAAAGAAGATTTAAATAATATTACAGTTGATTCATCACTTGCAAATTTAAAAAATAAAAAAGTGATGATTGTTGGTGCTAATGGTTTAATTGCTAAATATTTTACTTATTTCTTAATGTATTTAAATGAACAAAAAAATTATAATATAAAAGTTATTGCTCTAGCAAGAAATTTAGATAAAGCTAAAGTTAATTTTAATGATTATTTAAGTAATCCTAACTTTGAATTAATTCAACAAGATGTTTGTGACCCAATTAATTATGATGGTGAAGTTGATTATATGATTCATGCCGCTGGAGCAGCTAGTCCTAAATTTATAATAAACGACCCAGTTGGTATTATAAAAGCTAATACAATTGGAACGATAAACGTATTAGAATTTGCAAAAACTAAAAATGTAAAAAATGTTTTATTTACTTCAACTAGAGAAATTTATGGTAAAGTAGCTGATGATATAAGTTTAATCGATGAAGATGTTATTGGTAGTATCGATACACTAGAATCTAGATCATGCTATCCAGAAAGCAAACGTGTAGCTGAGACGATTTTTAAAGCTTATAATAACCAATTTAATGTACCTTTTACAATTGCTAGAATTGCTCATACATATGGTCCAACTATGGAGATTAAAAATGATGGTCGAGTTATGGCTGATTTTATTTCTTGCGTTGTTAATGATAAAGATATAACTTTAAATAGTGATGGTACTGCTGTTAGATCATTTTGTTATATAACTGATACAGTAGCTGGATTAGTTAAAATATTATTAGATGGTAAAATTGGTGAAGCTTATAATTTAGCTAATGAAACAGAACCTTATCCTATCAAGGAAGTTGCTACAATGTTAACTGATATCTTTCCTGAAAAGAATTTAAAAGTAGTTTTAAATACAGCTGATTCTTTTAGTAAAGGTGGTTATAGCAAGGTTAAACTTATTCATATGAACACTAAAAAGTTAGAGAGTTTAGGATGGCAACCTAAAGTAAAATTAGTAGATGGAATGCGTAACACAGTTCTATATTTTGAAGAAGAAAAGAATCATACTAAATGATAAAAACAGTATTTTTAAAATTAGCTTTATTATTTTTAAAAATAATTTATGCTTTTATAAAAATTTTCCCCGTTAAAAATAAAATTACTTTTATAAGTCGTCAATCTAATAAAGCATCTATCGATATTAAATTATTAAGTGAAGCTTTAGAAAAAAGTTTACCGAATTATGAAATAATAGTATTAACTAAAAAAATAGAAGGTAGTTTAATAAAAAAAATAGGATATTGTTTTCATATTATTAAACAAATGTATCATATAGCAACATCTAAAATAGTTATTTTAGATTCATATTGTATTCCTATTAGTGTATTAAATCATAAACGAGAATTAAAGGTTATTCAAATGTGGCATGCAATTGGGCTTTTAAAAAAAGCTGGATTTAGTATTATTAATAAAAAAGAAGGAAGAAGTTTATCTTTAGTTAAAACTTTAAAGATGCATAATAATTATGATTATATTTTAGTTAGTTCAGATAATTTAAGAAAAGCATTTAAAAAAGTATTTAATTGTTCAGATTCACAGTTAGTAACTTTACCGCTACCACGTGTAGATTTATTAAAAGATGAGACTTATCATAAGATAAATCAATTAAAAATTTATGAAACATATCCAGCAATGAAAAATAAAAAAAATATTTTGTATGTTCCTACTTTTAGAAAAGACGAACGACTTCATCAAAAGAAAATATATGAATTAATTAATAATATTGATTTTACGAAATATAATTTAATTATTAAATTACA
>CALVVT010000085.1 GCA_944363935.1 uncultured Bacilli bacterium | reverse complement strand
CAATGCCTAGTCGTAAAACAAGTGATGACACTTACCACGATGTAGCTCATCCTATCACTTCAGAATGTCGCAAAATGTTTGAAGATGCTGTTATCACAAAGTATAATGAAACAGAATAAGGTGCTTGTGCACTTTTTTTATCTCTTTATTTGTTTTAATAACTATTAGGTTCTTAATTAATGTATTTAACTCCTCTATTTTACTAATTATCTCATATTTGTTATTTTTTATTCGTTCATATAATTGTTGCGCCACTGGTGCAACTTTTTCAAATAACAAATAATACTGACGCATTCTACTTAAATTTGTATAAGTATAGCCCTTACCAAGTTCTTTAGTTAATTTTGCTGAATATTCTTTAATTAACTTATTACCATATTTCGCCCCTCTACTATATATCATAGGAGATTTTTTTAAAAAATCCTTCTTTTTTTGCAATTTTTGTAAAAAAAAGAAAAACTCTACCATTTAGTAGAGTTCAACTTAAATTTTTAAATGTTTTCTAACTGCTCGCCAAGAGCCAAACATACCAACTAAAATACCAATGCCTAATAATACTAATGAAGTTACATAGGCAAAAGGAACTGGTGGTATTAATTTGATAAATGGCGAAAATAATTGACCATTAAACTGACTATACAAAGTTTCATAGCCATAAATAGTAATAATAATTGGAATAATTGAACCTAAAGCCCCTAAAAATAATCCTTCGATAATAAATGGAATTCTAATATTTAAATTAGAGGCTCCAATTAATCTCATAATACTAATTTCTCTTTGTCTTGAAGAAATAGTAATTTTTATTGTATTAGATATTAGAAAGGCTGTTACTAATACTAATGCAACAACTGCACCTAATGAAATTGTATGGATTAAAGAAAATGTTTCAATTAACTGTTCAATAATTCCTTCACCATATTTTACTAAAGTAACACCATCTATTTTTTCAATTTGTTTGGCAACATCCTCGATATATTTAATGTCGGTTACTTTTACTTGATAAGTATTTTGAATTGGATTTTCGTCATCACTCCAATTTTTCATAACATTATCAAAAACTTCAGACGAATCTCGCATATCATCGGTTATATCGTCTTTTGATGTAAACTCGTATTTATCAACTTTATCAATAATACTGATTTCGTCTTTAACTGTTTCTATTTCTTCTTCAGTTAAATCATTATCAATAAAAGCTACTATTGTTACATCTTTTTCAACCAATTCGGTAAAATTATTAACATTATATGAAAGAACAATGGAAATAGCAACAACAATTAAAGTAATTGTAATACAAGAAATCGAAGCTAGAGAAAGGGAAAAATTACGAAATACGCCTTTAAAGGCATCACGAATATTTCGGCCAATAATTCTAAATGTTTTCATTATTTATAAGTCCCTTCTGCATAATCATTAAGCACCCTTCCTGAATCTAGTACGATAACTCTTTTCTTCATTTTTTTAACAATGTTAATATCATGTGTAACCATTATAACTGTTGTTCCTAATTTATTAATTTCACTTAAAACTTCCATAATTCCCATACTTGTATTTGCATCTAAATTTCCGGTTGGTTCGTCACAAATTAAAAGTTTAGGCCCATTAACAATAGCTCTAGCAATTGCTACTCTCTGTTGTTCACCACCAGATAACTGGGCAGGATAACTTTTTATTTTATGTTTTAAACCAACTAATTCTAATACTTTTACTACTTTTGCATGAATTTCTTCCTTTGGTAATCCGAATATTTCTAATGCAAAAGCTACATTTTCATATACTGTTGATTTTGGTAATAATTTAAAATCTTGGAAAACAACACCAATTTTTCTTCTTATTTTATAAACTTTACGATTTTTAAGTCTTCCTACATCTATTCCACCGACAATTATTTGCCCGGCAGTTGGTTTTTCTTCACGGTAAAGCATCTTTATTAAAGTACTTTTTCCACAGCCCGTCGAACCGATAATAAAAACAAACTCACCACGGCCTATTGATAAATTTAAATTTTGAATGGCTGTAACCCCTGTATTATATGTTTTCTTTACATTCGTAAGTCTAATTAAATCCATAACAACACCTTCCTTCTATTCTCCTCCTCGAACTTCATAAGCATCTGTTACGATAAAAAATGCTTTAGGATCTATTAATAAAATACCTTCTTTAGCTAAAAAATATTCTTTAGTTGGCAAAGTACATAATAATATTTTCTGTTTATTACTTGTATAAGCCCCATGACCCTCTAAAACTGTAACACCATGACGAAGTTGATTTAACAAAAATTTTTTAATTTCATTTTCTTTTGTTGTGATAATTTGAAAAGTTTTAAAGTGCGAAATACCAATTAAAACTTTATCTGTTATAAAACTAATAACAGCTAAAACTAATATTGAATATATAAATGATTCCCAGCCAAAGACAAATAAACCACAAATAACAATTATTCCTTCAACATATAAAGTAGCCTTGCCTAAAGGCATTTTTCCATATTCTGATAGTATTTGCTTTAAAACATCAGAGCCACCGGTCGTAAAACCTTCTTTAAAAACTATACCTGTTCCAAGGCCATTTAAAACAGCACCAGCTAAAGCAAGAACAACAACTTCGGTATTTCCTAAATCAATATAATTAGTAATATTAGAAGTAAGGGCAACAAACAATGGATATAAAAGTGCCCCTAATATTGTTTTTTTGGCATTTTCTTTACCTAAAAATGTATAACTAGCTATAATTAAAAGAAAATTAGCTAGTAATATAATCAAAGAAGGGGTTAAATTTAAAGTTTCATTTAAAATAACTGATATACCACTAATTCCAAAAATAATGTCACAAGGTAAAATAAATATATTAAAAGCTAGTGCTTGAAGTAAAACAGCAAATATAAATAAACTATAACGTTTAAGTTTGGCATTATTATAAACTGCTTCGGTTATTTTTTTATC
Organism: uncultured Bacilli bacterium; assembly: GCA_944363935.1. GTDB lineage: Bacteria > Bacillota_I > Bacilli_A > RF39 > UBA660 > Coprosoma. The sequence continues at coordinate 1,466 of CALVVT010000085.1, read as the reverse complement.
GTCAAATACATTAATTTTAAAAAACATATTTAAGCTCCTTTTAAATTATCTTTTATAAATTTATCAATATCACCATCTAACACTTTGTCTACATTTACTTCTTCGGTTCCAGTTCTACTATCTTTTACTAAAGTATATGGACACATAACATAACTTCTTATTTGTGAACCAAACTCTATTTGTTTCTGTTCACCTTTTAATTCGTTTAGTTTACTTAAATTAGATTCCATTTGAAGTTTATAAAGTTTACTTTTAAGCATTTCTAAACATTTCTCTTTATTTTGAATTTGGCTACGCTCATTTTGACAAGTAACAACTATTTTAGTGGGTAAATGAGTAATTCTAACTGCACTATCAGTTGTATTTACTCCTTGTCCTCCAGCTCCAGTACTACGAAAGACGTCAATTCTAATATCTTTTTCATTAATAACTATATCATTATCAAAATTAACTACTGGTGTGACTTCTACTGAAGCAAAAGATGTATGTCTTCTTTTATTAGCATCAAAAGGTGATATTCTAACTAATCTATGAACTCCTTTTTCGTTTTTTAAATAACCATATGCATATTTACCTTTTATAATAAAAGAAATACTTTTTATTCCAACTTCTGTACCAGGTTGTTTAAATGTTTGCTCCATTTTAAAGCCATGTTTTTCACACCATCTACTATACATTCGGCAAAGCATATTAGCCCAATCACAAGCTTCGGTTCCCCCAGCTCCCGAATGTATTTCTAAAATACAATCGTTTTCATCGTATTTACCACTTAATAAAATTTTGATTTCTAAATCATTTAATTTTTGACCTATTATTTGATAATCATTTTCAGCATATTCTTTAGAATTAACATCGTTTTTCAGTTCATTATCATAAAATTCAATTTCTTCTTGTAATTCTTTAGCTGTTTCTAATAAATTTTTTAAACTATTAAATTCATTAATTATTTGTTCACTATGTTTTTTATCATCCCAAAAATTAGGATTACTCATTTCTTTTTCTAAATCATTTAATTTTTTTCTTTTATTTTCTGGGTCAAAGTGACCTCCATAAATCATGTATTCTTATCAAATAATCATTATAAATTTCGCATAGTTCTTTATATTCCATAAGCTAGCCTCCTATCATTAATAATTATAACATTTTATTGTTTAATTTTCTACCTTCTAACGTTTTTTTCACAAAAAAAGTGATTTATTTTTTAATCACACTTATAATATTTTTTTATCAGCTCTGCTTCTTTTGTATAACCTCTTTTTTCTAATTCTTTTACAAATACTGGCCATGGAGGAATATTACTCATATATGGTTCTCCTGGACCATTATATAGTCCACCGCTTGGACCTGTATATAAGCCACCTCCTGGACCTGTATATAAGCCACCTCCTGGACCTGTATATAAGCCACCTCCTGGGCCTGTATATAAGCCACCTCCTGGGCCTGTATATAAGCCACCTCCTGGGCCT
>CALVVT010000084.1 GCA_944363935.1 uncultured Bacilli bacterium | reverse complement strand
TCTTCTGGACTTCCGTAGTTTTGAAATGTTTCGACAATTTGCTCGAGCTCTTTTGGATATTTAGTGTTTCTTATGATATCTAAATAATTTGAATTATCTTTTTTAGACCAATAAGCTTTTATTATCTGACTATTTTGAATATCTGGACTTTGACGACATAATTTTAAATAATTATTTTTGATGTATTTTTGATTTTTGATATTTTGTAATGTCATTTTTAATGAAATAGAGGCAAAAGTAATAATCCCGCCACCAAGTAATGGCGCGATAGTAGACATACTAGACATCATATCTATTAAAATTCTTAAAGTGTCAGTCATATTATCACCAAACTTATTGTAACAGATATATTAGCGAGATGTCAAAAATTGACATTTAAAGAAATAGAATATAAACTAGTTGTGGGTGTATGTATATGAAAAAAGTAAAATGTGAAAGACTAAATGACCAAGGGCAAGGAATTGGTTACATTGATAATAAAGTGATTTTTATTCCGGAATTTTTACCTGGGGATGAAGCATTAGTTAGAATTACCAAAGATAAAAAGAATTATATGGAAGGCATAGTTATAAAATATTTAACTTTTAGTAAAGATAGAATAAAACCAATTTGTCCTTATTTAAATTGTGGGTGTCCCTTAAAGGCTCTTAATTATCAAAAACAATTAAAATTTAAACAAGAAAAACTCCAAAATATTATGAGGAAATTTGCTGGATTAACAGATGTGGTTACTGATATTGTTCCTAGTAAAGAAATAAGTTATTACCGCAACAAAATTACTTTGAAAGTGAAAAATGGCATTGGTTATTATAAAAATGGAACTAATGATTTTTTGCCTATTGATGGATGTCCATTAGCTGAAAGGCGGATAAATGAAATTATCAAAGTTTTGAACACTTTGGATTTAAGTAAAGCTAAAGAAATAACTATAAGAGCAATGGACGAAGTAATGATTATTGTTGATGGAAAAATAGATATAAATAGATTACAAAAATATGCGGATAGTATTTATATGGATGGAAAGCTTGTTTATGGTAAGGCTTTTATTACAGCTAGTATTGATGATTTAAAATTTAAAGTCGGGAAGGATTCTTTTTTCCAAGTGAATAATTCTATGATTAGTGTTTTATATAAAACAGCTATTTCATTAGCAACTAAAAAAGGAACTGCTTTAGATTTATTTTGTGGCACAGGAACTATTAGTTTATTTTTAAGTAAATATTTTGATAAAGTAATAGGTATTGATATTAATAAGGAAGCGATAGAGTGTGCTTTAGAAAACAGAAAAATTAATAATATTAATAATGTAGATTTTATTTGTGGGGATGCTAATACGTTATGTCAAGATTTAAAAGCCGATGTTATTTTTGTTGACCCGCCGCGAAGTGGGCTATCTAAAGATGGTCTTAAAAATATTTTAGATATAAATTCTGAAGAAATAATTTACATTTCTTGTGAACCAATTACTTTAGCTAGAGATTTGAAATTGTTAAAGGAAAAATATACTGTGGAAAAGGTTATTCCTGTTGATAATTTTCCCAACACTTTTCATATAGAAAGTGTAACACTACTTAAAAGAGGTGATTCTGTTGAATAATAAAATAATTGGTAATGTAAAATTAGAAAATGCCGAAATTTTGTTTAAAGGAGATAACAATATATTTATATGTAAAGATAATTTAACTTTAGAAAACTGTAAAATCCGTTTCACTGGTAGTAATTCCCTTATTTATATTGATGATAATCCTTATCCAATGTCACTTAATATGCGTATTGGAAACGATTCAGTGATATATATTGGTAAAGATTGTTTTATTAATAAGAAAAGTCACTTATATGCAACCGAAAGAAAAAATATAATTATTGGAAATCAATTATTACTATCTTTTGATACTTATTTCCGGACAGCTGACCCTCATCTTATTTATGATACTAAAACAAAAGAAAGACTTAATTTTAGTAAAAGCATTTTAATTGGTGATAGAGTTTGGATAGGACAAAGTTCATTAATTTTAAAAGGAACTGTAATTGGTTCTGGTAGTATAATTGGCGGCCATTCAGTTGTTGCTAATAAAAATATAAAATCTAATACTTTATATGCTGGAAATCCAGCTAAAAAAATTAAAGAAAATGTGTTTTATGGTGCATTTAAATCTACTCACGATTTTACTAAAGAAGATGAAGAAAATAGTAAGTATTATGATGATAATCAGTATATTTATGAAAAAGATAATCATACTATTTCTTTAAAAGAAATCGATAAAGATTTAATAAATATTGAAAAGGCCTTTGATAAAATTAAATATATTGATGAAAAGATATCTAATAATTTTAATAAAAATAGGTTTTATAGTGTTGGGAGCAATTAATATTTTTTCGGCTAATTTAAAGTAGCTATTACGACTTTTTTAAAGTTACCCCTACGACTAATTTAAAGTGATGCCCACGACTTTTTTAAAGTCAAGATAGAGAGGAAAATATTTATGACGGAAGTTAATTATAATTATATTTTAAATAAATTATCTAATTCCAAATTTAGAAGTAGTTTTAAATTAAGTAAAAAATATAAAGAGTATATAAATGAAAAGGGTATGGAAAGAATAAAGAGTCACGCTTATGATTTTATAAATCAAAGACTAGCTCCAGCTTATATTCCAAATGATGGGAAGCAAACACCAATGAAAGGACATCCTGTTTTTATAGCCCAGCACGCTACGGCTACATGTTGTCGCAGTTGTTTATTTAAATGGCATCATATTCCAAAGGGGAGAGAACTTACTAGTAAAGAAATAGATTATATTGTAGATTTATTAATAAGTTGGATAAAAAAGCAGATGGTATGAAATTATAGCATCTGCAAGTTATTTTTTATTTTGATCTAAAACTTTTTGAACTTCATTAATTAATTCGTCTTTTTTAGGAATATAATAAGTATAAGTAGAGGCAAATAATTTATTTGAAAGTCCTCCTAAAGCGTATTCCATGGTTATTTCGTTTTTCCCCGTGCAAAGAATTATTCCAATGGTTTCGCCATCATATTCATCGCGTATTTCTTTGTTGTAATAGTTAATATACGTATTCATTTGGCCAGCATATTCGGGCTTCATATTACTAGTTTTTAAATCAATTAAGACATATGATCTAAGAATTTTATTGTAAAACACTAAATCTATATAATAGTGTTGGTTCCCAGGTAAAGTAATACGAACTTGATTTCCAACGTACATGAAGCCTTTGCCTAGTTCTATCATAAATGATGATAGGTGATTTATTAAATTTTTTTCTAAATCACTTTCGTGTATTTGTTTATTTTCTTTTATGCCCAAAAACTCAAATACGTAAGGTTCTTTTAATATATCCTCTGGGGAAGTAATAGTTTGACCTTTTTGGGATAATTCTAATATTTTTTTCTTATTTGTTTTGCCTTTAGTAAGCAATAGTCTTTGAAATAAAGAAGAATCGATTTGCCTTTTTAATTCTCTTTTTGACCATTTGCAGTCAATACATTCCTTTTCATAAAAAGACCTTTCAGCATCGTCTTCGATATAAATTAAATAACAATAGTGTGACCAACTCAATTTGCCAGCCAGTGGTTGGCAATTTTTATATTTTGTGTAAAATAGGCGCATATTTTGAAGTCCTGTACGGCTAAAACCACTACCGAATTTGTTTGTCAGTTTTTTAGATAGTTTTAATAAAACTTCTTTTCCATATTCGGCGCGAATATTTCCATTTTGTTCATTTTCTACAATAATCTTACCTATATTAAAATAAGTTTCAACTAAAGTGTTATTGATTTGATAAGTCATTTTAGTTTTATTTTCTAAAATAACTTCAGCAATTTGTTCAAATAAAGTATTAACTACTTTTTCATTAATTTTTTCATTTTCTTTTAAATTATTCATTATAATACCTCTTCATAGCAATTATAGCAAACAAACATATGTTTGTAAACAGTTTTAAAAAAAAATAAAAAAACTATTAACTAGCTTTCTTATATAATGTTAAAACTTTAGGTTTGCCCTTAATAACTGGAGTAAACTTTTCTTTTATTTCTGTTTCTTCTTGGTTGCTAAAGTTGGTTCTAACTATATAACTTTGAATAATTGCTTCTCTAAAGTTTTTTAACATTTTTATTTCTTCTTTTCGTGTCATAAATATTCCCCCCTTATTTTAATTTATCGATGTCAAAATATTTTGCCTTGTTATCCTTTAATTTTGGATATTCTTCATAATTACCAATATTTAATTTTTGATTATTTGTAACGTTGATAATATTATCAAAGTGATTAAAAATAAATTTTCCATAAATACTTTCCATTTCAATTAAATCTTTAATAGCTGTATAGACAGTTATATTATAATAACTACTATTATCAATCATTTCTTTTAAAATATTTAATTTAGGTAAGGTATCAAAGTTATCTAAAATAAAGTTAATTTTATAATTAGTATATTTAATTAATGTAAATACTTCAGTAATTAATGTATTAGCTAAATTATTAAGATTATTTTTTCCAATAATAAAGATAGCTGTTTTTTCTTTTAAATCAGATAAATTAAATTCGTCATTGCAAAGAATTTTAAGTAATTCTGGATTCATTAAATAAGTATTTAATTTTTGTCTCATAACAGATAGAATACTAGTTTTTGTTTCATAAGGTGCGAAAGCAGTACTTGAACCACTCATATAAATAGGATTAAGTGGATCAAGTTTTTCTAAATAATTTTTAAAATTATCATTATCTTTAGATAACATAGTTAGAATGCTTCCGATGTTTATTTCGTCTTTACTTCCTTCTTTAAACAAAGTTAAAGTAAGGCTAGTAAAATAGTCAGCAGCTGCATTTTCCCAAAAAGGATCAGAATTAATACTTTCTTCTTTAAAAATAGAGTGACCTAAATTATTAAGTAATTCACCAACTATTTCCTGGTTGTTATTTTTATAGTAATAATAAGTTAGGGCTAGAGGATTATAACCATTAGATTTTAAAGCTTCTTTAAGATTTAAAACTAAAACATTATAACCGTTTTCTTTTAATTTTTTACTATAAGTTTTATAATATTCTTCTTTGCTATCTAAAATAAGCATATTTTCATTATTTGAAATTAAGTTCTGAACAATTGGAAATAAAGTACTTGTTTTCCCACTACCACTTTTTCCAATAAATAAATTTGTTTTTTCCATTTTATCATCTCCTTAAAACCATATTATTTTTATTTGTTTTTTCTTTTTCTAGAACTATTTTTCCGTTAGTAATGTAACTTCGTAAATAATCTATTTGTTTAATCTTTGTTTTAATGTTTGTAATTTCTTTTAAAAGTTCATTTTTTTTCTTAAGCATCAATTCTTCAGAAAAATTATCTTTGTTATTTTTTATTTCTTCTAATGAAAATCCGGCTTCTTTAAGTAACATAATAATTTGAAAATCATTTATTTGGTCTTTGCTATAATATCGGTATCCAGTAAATAAATCGATTTCTTTAGGTTTTATTAAATCAATTTCATCGTAATAGCGAAGAGTTCTCACTGAAGTATTTAATATGCTTGCGAAATCACCTATTTTATACAACTTTTTCCTCCTTCCACTTTAACTATAGCATTTACGTCTACGTTAGAGTCAAGTATATTTTAATTTTATCAAAAAAAATAATTATTTTAAATGAAAAATTAAATTTCTGTGAAATTTTTAGCAAGTAATTGACAATAAATTATAAAACTTTATAATATAATTAGGAGGCATTATTATGTATTGTGAAAACTGCGGAAATAAAGTAAAAAATAAGGATAATTTTTGTGAAAACTGTGGCCATAAATTAAAAAAAGCAAAAAAACCAGAAATCAAGAAAAAAACAGTCGCAATTATAGTAATTACTATTGCTTTAATTTTAGGTCTTATAAGTATTTTTTTAACTGTTAGAAACGCTTGCACACCAGAAAATGTAGCTTTAGATTATTTTAAAGCCGTAACTAGTAATAATGTAGGTAAATTATATAGTTATTTAAACGTTCCGGATAAAGAATTTACGAGTAAAAAAGTTTTTAAAAATATTATGAAAGAAACTAAAGAAGATAAAGTTATAAATTATTCAGTTACTAATTCTAATGTTAGTACTGATAATTTAGAAGCGGAAGTAACTATTAAATATATTACCGAAAATGGCAAAAGTCAAAGTATGCAAGTGAATTTAGTTCGGAATAAAAATAATAAGTATCTTTTCTTTGATAATTGGGAAGTTAATGACGAAGCCGAGTTAATCAAGGATTATCAAATTAGAGTTAGTAAAGGATCAGAAGTTATTTTAGCTGGTGAAAAGTTAACGAAAAATTATTTAGAAAAAGAAGATTCTAATAGTGAATACGATGTTTATAAAATTCCTTATATGTTTAAACTAACGTATCCTGTAACAGTTAGCTATCCAGCTGGAGTTACAGTCAAAAAAGAAGTAAAACCAGTTGGGTTTATTAACCGTGATACTTTAGATTTAAGTTTAGAAGATTTAAGTAAAAAAGAACAAAAAAATATTAGTGAAAAAGTTTTGGAAAAAATAAATCTTTTATATGATAGTGCTTTAGATAATAAGAGTTATAGTGAAATAAAAGATAATTTTAGCGAAGATAATGAAGAAGATTATAATGATTTCAAAGAATTATTAAATGAAAGATTTGATGCGAAAAATTTAAAATTTTCTAATGTAAAATTAAATAGAGTTAGTTTAGACGAAGATGGTGATTTAAATATTTCATTTAAAATTGATTATTCTTATGAAAAAGATGGAAAAGAAGAGAGTAGTGCTTATAGTAAGATAAGTTTTAAAGATGTTAAAGATTATAAAATTACTGATTTTGGTAATTTAAAAACATATTTTTAAGGAGGTTTAAAAAATGGCAAAGTACTGCACGAAATGTGGTAAAAAATTAGAAGAAGGAGAAGTTTGTAACTGCGAAGAAATATTAAAGACTAATAATATTGACTTTACAGGTAGCTTTACAAAATTAATCAATTTAGTAAAGGGCCTTTTTACAAACCCAATTAAAGTAATTAAAGAATTTAAAGACGAAAAAAATTTTTCACTTGCGATTATTGTAACGATAATTACAAGTCTTATAGTAAGTTTATTCATGCTAATGCTAGTCAAATATTGGTATCAGGAAACTGTAACTAGTACTTATATGTTTGGTTATAATAGAGTAGTAGATATACCTTATTTTAAATATTTTATAATTTATTTTATTCTTTTACTAGCTAGTTCATTTGTTTATGCTTTAGTTTATTATTTAGTAAATAATAAAATTTTCAAAGTAAAAATTAGTTACCAAAGTGCTTTTAATATTTTAGCGTCTTTAGCTATTTATTTAGCTTTTGGAACTGTCATCGCAGTAATTACTAGTGTATTTACGCTTACAATTTCTTTAATTTTTATAGTAATAGCCGCTTTATTTAACATTATTATTTTAACATTAACTAATAAAGAGGTACTTAAATTAAATGATGTAAAAACTATGTATAGTATGATTTTATATTATTTAATTAATGCTTTTGTGACATTCTTATTTATTTTAATATTTTAAACGTAATTTTACGTTTTTTTTGTATTTTAATCGTAAATGGTAAAACAAAAGTTTAAAAATATTACATCAGGTATTGACAGACATTTATGATTAATTGTACAATTTAATTGTAAGTGATCTTCAGTATCCCGTGTGGACTGAAGACTTTTTGTTTATTAGAGTATTTTCTTGCTAAAAGCAGTAATATTCGGTATAATTAAGGTAGAAAATGGAGGAGATACTATGGAAAAATTTATGGAACTATCTAATGTATCAAAAGCTTATATGATTGGAGATAAACCCTTTTATGCTTTAAAAAAAGTATCTTTTACTATCGATAAAGGTGAATTTGTAGTTATTTTGGGCCCTTCAGGAGCTGGTAAGAGTACTTTACTTAATTTAATTGGTGGAATGGATACCGCAACTAAAGGAAATATTGTTATTGATGGTGATGATATTACTAAATATAATGAAAATAAACTAGCTGATTATAGAGGTAAAAATATTGGTTTTATTTTTCAGTTTTATAATTTATTACCAACTTTAACGGTTTTAGAAAATGTTGAATTAATTAGTGAAGTTTGTCATGAAAAGATAAATGCGAAAGAAGCTTTAAAAGCTGTAGGCCTTGGAAAACATATTAATAAATTTCCTAATAGTTTATCGGGCGGTGAACAACAAAGAGTTTCTATTGCTAGAGCTGTAGCTAAAAATCCTAAACTTTTACTTTGTGACGAACCTACTGGTGCTTTAGATTCGAAAACAGGCGTGCAGGTACTGGAAGTTTTATATAAAGAATGTAAAGAAGACGGAAATACGGTTATTATTGTTACACATAATTCTTTATTTGCGGATATTGCCGATAAAGTTATTTATTTAAAGAATGGTGAACTTGAAAACATTGTTGTTAATCAAAATCCTAAAGCGATTAATGAGGTGCATTGGTAATGCTTTTTAAGAAAATGTTTCGGGATATAAAAAACAATTTATCGCAATTTTTAGCTATTTTTCTAATGATTTTTTTAGGCGTTTTTGTCTATGTTGGTATTGGTTCAGAAATAGAAGGAATGAATGTAAATTCGGAAAATTTTTATAAAGAGACTAATATGCCTGATTTATGGGTAAGTGGGAGTTTTACTGATAATGATTTAACTAATATTGCCGATAAAACTAGTAAAAAATTAACCGTTTTTGGCAATATTGTTAATAAAGATAAAACAGATTTAGAAATTAATTTTATAAATAATGACGATGTTTCTTCTTTATATGTTATCGATGGCAAAGAATTTAACTATGATAGTGATAAAATTTGGTTTGATAGCGAACTTGCGCATAACTTAAATTATGAAGTTGGTGACGAAGTAACTATTAATTTTAATGGAACAGAAATCACAAAAGAAATAGCCGGTTTAGTTATGAATCCCGAGCATGTCTATGCCGTTAAAGATGCTTCCCAGGTATTTCCTTCTCATGACGATTATGGTTTTATTTATATTTCTAGTAAATATTATCCATTAGGAGAAAATAATATTGTTTATAATTATGTTTTAATTGATACGGATAAACCTAAAGAAGTCAAAAAAGATATTGAAAATATGGCTAATGTTATTTCAGTTACAGATAGAGAGGCGAATACTAGTTATGCGATGTTTCGAACAGAAATAGATAGTCATAAAACTTATGCTGGAGTTTTTCCTGTTATTTTCTTATTTATTGCGGTTTTATCAGTGATAACGACGATGAACCGAATAGTTAAGAATCAAAGAACAGAAATTGGTATTTTAAAAGCTTTAGGATTTAAAAAAAGTAAAATTATTTGGCATTATACTTTTTATGGTTTTATTATTTCCCTGCTTGCGGTAATACTAGGACATATTCTTGGACAGACTTTACTAGGTAATTATATTTTAACTTTAGAAAGCACGTACTTTTCTTTACCGGTTTTAACAGCTGAAATAAATTATGGATATTTTGTTATTAGTGCCTTTATTATTTTTCTTGTGGTTCTAGCTACTTACTTTTCTTGTTTTAAAGAACTTGAAGGAGTAGCTGCGGAAACTTTAAGACCAAAAGCTCCTAAAAAACTTAAACACACTTGGATTGAAAAACAACATATTTGGCATCATTTAAAATTCAAAACACAATGGAATTTAAGAGATGTATTTCGAAGTAAAGCCCGGTCTTTAATGGCAATTATTGGAGTTGCAGGTAGTACGATGCTTGTTGTTTGTGCTTTTGGAATGCTTAATACTTTAGATAATTTTATTAGCTGGCAGTATGACGATATTTATCATTTTAAAAACCAAATTAATTTAAATACGCCAGGAGTAATAGACTCTTCTTTAGAAGATTATGGAACAACTAGTAGTATGGGAATCGAAATTAAAAATAAAGGACCAGAATCTTTAACTATTGACGACAGTGGTAAATATATTACTTATACAGATTATAATAAAGAAAAAATTTCATTAAAAAATGAAGGCGTTATGATTACTGAAAAGTTAGCTGATAAATATAATTTAAAAGTAGGCGATAATATAACATTTAAAATATATGGAACTAATAGTTGGCATACTTTAGAAGTTACCCAAATTAATAGAGCGCCTAGTGCTCAAAACGTGACAATTTCGAAAGAGGCTTATGAAGCTTTAGGTTATACTTATATTCCATCAGTAGTTTACACGAATGAAAAAGTTAGTGATGATTTTGGAACGGTATATTCGAAAGAGGTTTTAAGAGAAAATTCTAGTACAATGCTAAATACGATGAGTAGTGTAATTGTTATTATGATTATTGCTGCTTTATTACTTGGGGCAGTAGTAATCTATAATTTAGGAATTCTTTCTTATACCGAAAAAATAAGAGAACTAGCAACGTTAAAAGTACTTGGTTTTAATAGTAAAAATGTTGGTAAAGTTTTGAAACAACAAAACTTATGGTTATCAGTTATTGGTGTTATTATTGGTTTACCATTAGGTTATAAATTAGTAGATATTATTTTTTCAACGGTAATGGGTTATTCCTTTGATATTATGCCAGTTGTTAATATTTCTTCATATGTAATCGCATTTATTTGTATTTTACTTATGGCTTTATTCGTTAATGTTTTGCTTAATAAAAAGGTTAAGAAATTAGATATGGTAACTAGTTTGAAGGCGGCCGAATGATTGCTTATCATGAACTAGAGCCAATATATGACGAAAATTCTAAAGTCTTAATATTAGGTAGTATGCCTTCAGTTAAATCTAAAGAAATTGGTTTTTATTATGGTCATAAACAAAATAGATTTTGGCAAGTTATGGCTGACATTTTTAGCGAAGAATTACCTGATATCAAAAGCAAGAAAAACTTTTTAAAAAAATATCATATTGCTTTATGGGATGTAATAAGTAGCTGTGAAATAAAAGGTTCTAGTGATAGCTCTATTAAAAATGTAAAAGTTAATGATTTAAATATTATTTTGAAGAAAGCTAATATTAAAGCCATTTTTGTAACTGGGAAAACCGCTTTAAAATTATATAATAAATATTGCTATCAAGATACTTTAATTCCAGCGATTTATTTACCTTCAACTTCTCCAGCGAACCAGCAGATTAAATATTCTGATTTAAAAGAAAAATATGAAGAAGTGTTAAATTATTTATAAGTTATTATTCGTTTTGAATAGTAACTTTTTTTGATATGTAAAATAGTGACTATCGTTATTAAAAAAATAATTTATTTTTAAATAATGATAGTTTTTATGATATTATATATATAATAGAGGTGGGGAATATGAATAATGATATTTTTAATCAAAAACCAGGAGATACAACGAAAAATAGTGCTGACAGTAATAGTAATGTAGCTGAAAATAGTAATGAAGAGTTAAATAAAACAGAAATAATTAAGGAAAAAGAAGTTCAAGGACCAACGACACCAAGTGGTAAACCTCTTGATAGTTTGGCAGTTGAAAAGTCTGAAGCTGTATTAAATAAAGAAACCGAAGAAAAAGAAGTAAATCAGTTTTCAAATGACGAAAAATATATTAAAACATATATCGGAAAGCATTATGATTCAATAACGAAAAAGAAATTTTCTTTACCGGCATTTTTATTTACTTTTTTCTATTTCTTTTACCGAAAAATGTATTTTTCAGGTTTTGTTGTATTAGGAATAATCATTGGTGGTATATTTTTAATTATTAATTTTTTAAGTTTTCTTCTATTGTGGCAACTTTTATTAATTATTGGTTTTGGCCTTTTAATATTAATGCTTATAGTAGGTTTTATGTTTAATAAAATATACTTAAGTAAAGTAACAAATTTTGTTCAAAATTATAGGGAAGAAGGTAAAACCAATGAAGAGTTATTAATTATTTGTACCAAAAAAGGGTTAACTAATTTTTCAAGAGCTTTACTAATAATTATTTTACCTTTATTTATTTTAGCTTTAGGTTTAATTATTTTAACAGTTGAAACAACTGATAAAAATACTTTAAATGAAATTAAGGATAATATAATAGCTAAAATAGATACTGAAGCTAATACTTTAGTACAAAAAGCTACTAATGAAAGCCTTTTTACTTATGGTGATAGTAATTTAGTTAAGGATAATTTTAAAGTAACAATTCCATCATATTATGAAAAACAAGGTAATAAATATGTTTATGATGCTGGTAATAATGTAACAGATTATTGTGAATTTTTATTTAATTATATACCAGACTATAAATCAGCAGAAGACTTGGTAAAAAAAATTAATGGAGTAGATGTAGTAAATAATAATATTAATGGAATTGATTGGCAAAGTATTAATAAAAATGATTTAAATTACTATAGTGTAACAAAAAAAGATGGTAATATTTATTTAGTAGAATTTAATATAGGAAGTGGAATAGCTGAACCAGCGGTTTGTGAAAATCATTATAATGAGATAATGCAGTCTATTTCATATAAATAGGAGGAGTATCATGAATAATAGTATTTTTAATCAAAAACCAGGAGAAGTTAGTAGTATAAATGGTAATGAAAATTTAACTAGGGATAGAGTAGATAGTGTTCAAGGAAACAATGTTAATAATAATCGTTTTATAAATTCTAGAGCAAGTGATGTTTCTAGTCAGAATAATCCCAATATATCAGGTGATTTACAGGCCGAAGATAGTGTGTCACCAATAGAACATGCGGCATTACAACCTAATGTAAGTGCGCCGCCAATAGAACCTGCAGTGTCACAATCTAATGTAAGTGCGCCACCAATAGAACCCGCAGTATCACAACCTAATGTAAGTGCGCCACCAATAGAACCCGCAATGTCACAACCTAATGTACCACCTATAGTAAATAAAAATGAAAATTTATCTGAAAATACTAATGTTTCAGCTAGTAGTCCATTTGTGGAAACTACACCTAGCGGAAATCCAATTATTGGTGGAGTTCCATTAAATAATTCAAACATTAGTAATAATTCTTCAAGAAAATATTATACTGCTGATAATGAGCAATATTTAAAAGCATATATAGGTAAAAATTTTGAGAAAATAGCTAGTGGAAAATTTTCTTTTCCGGCTTTCTTCTTTACCAGTTTTTATTTATATTACCGAAAAATGTATTTACTTGGAATTGGCTATCAATTTATTTTACCGATAATTATTTCTATTTTAGTTTTATTTTTATTACCGATTATTATAGCGTTTGATTCACCTATAATAAGTGCTATAATAATTATTATAATATTTTTAACAGTTAATATAAGTTTAGGGTTAAAATTTAATAGAATTTATTTAAAACATGCTTTACTAAAAGTTGAAAATTTAAAATTAAAATATCAAGAACCTAAAGCATTATTAACGGCTTGTACAGTTAAAGGCGGAACTAGTATTTTTAAGGCAATATTGATAACTTTATTACCACTTATTATAATGATAATATTAACTGTTATATGTATAACAACTTTTGGAATAAAAATGTCTTTTAATTTATCAAATATGTTTGATAATTCTAAATCACATTTTGGTACATCTGAATCATATAATGGAATAATGACTTATGGTTCAGAAGAAAACGTTACAAATAATTTTAATGTAACAGTGCCTTCTGCATTTGAAAAAGGTGCAATTAAATATACTTATGATACAGGTGGTACTGAAGTGTTTAATGACTGTGATTTTTCGTTTAATGTTGTAAATGGCTATAATGATGCTGAAAAATTAGCTGAAGAAATGAGTAATTATTATTTAGGTACAAAAGAAGTTTCTACAAATAAAATTAATGGTATTGATTGGCATTCCTTTAATGAAAGCAATGATATAAATAAGAGTTATTATAATATAACAGAAAAGGATAATAAAGTTTATATAGCTGATTATTCTATAGGTACAGGAGTGACTAATCCTACTGTTTGCGAAAATTATTATAATGAAATAATGAAGTCTATTTCGTATAAATAGAGGTGATATAGTGAAAAAATATTTAAGTAATTATATAAATGATATCGATAATTTAATAAAAAAGAAAAACATAACTAATAAAGATATTAATGAACATTTGATAAAAATAAAATTTTTCCAACATGAAAGATTAATTCATTTATTAGTAACTTTGTTTTATGCGTTCCTATTTTTAGTCACATTAGTAATAGGTACTTATATTTGGACATTTATAATTGTCTCTTTAATTTTAATGTGTTTCTTAATTCCTTATATTTTATATTATTTCTTTATGGAAAATAATGTTCAGTATTTATATAAACAATATGATCAAATGCTCGAAATAAATAATAAGAGGAATAAATAGTAATTATAATAAAAAAGGATGTTAGAAGATTAATCTTTAAACATCCTTTAATAATAAACAATTATAATGTTGTTTGTAATTGTTTGATTTTTTTATCTGAAAGGCCAGTAATATCTATGATATCAGCTATATCTATACCTTTTTTGAGCATTTTACTAGCTATATCAAGTTTGCTTTTCTCACGGCCTTTTATTATTCCAATGTTTTCTCCTTCTGCGCGGCCTTTTTTGATTCCAGCAAGTTCACCATCGTCAAATCCATCGTCGTAAAAACTATCTTTAATTAATTGCATTTCATGTTCCTTATCAAACTTCATAAATACACTCGCAAAATCTGCAGTTGTAAGCTTTTTAAATTTTTTGTTATATTCTTTCATAAACTCGTCTCCCTTCTCACAATATTTGTCTAATTCTTCGCCGGAAAGCTTTAACATTATTAAATATCTCGCATATCTAGGGGCACCTTTCCGGACTTCATGGTTACCTTTATTATAATATAACTCGACTATTTTGTCTATATTATAAGTTATAATTTTTAAATTATCGACATAATATTCGTCCCTTTCTTTATCATAAACTTCATACTGATATTTT
>CALVVT010000083.1 GCA_944363935.1 uncultured Bacilli bacterium | reverse complement strand
AAGAAATTAAAGTTCCTGAACTTGTTAATATGAAATTATCTGAAGTTACTAAATGGATGGTTTTAAATAATTTAAACATTGAATATTCTGATAAATATGATGATAAAATTAAAAAGAACCGCGTTATATCAGCTACTTATAAAAAAGGCGATATTATTGAAGAAGATACAACCGTTGGTATTGTCGTATCTAAAGGGAAACTAAAAATGCCAAAATTTAATAGTTTAAGTGCTTTTAAAACTTGGGCGAGTACATATAATATTAAATATGAAGTTAAAGAAGAATTTAATAATGACATTAAACAAGGAGATATTATTAAATTTTCCGTTAAAACTGGAAAAAAAATAGATATTAATAAACCTGTAATTGTTTATGTATCTAAAGGTAAAGCTATTGAAGTTCCAAACTTTAATGGAAAAACAAGAAAACAAATTGAAAAAGAATGTAATTCACTTGGTATTAACTGTTCATTTACTACCGAATACTCTACTGGAGTTGACGATGGTAAATTAATCAGTCAAAGCATTAAAGCTGGTGAAAAAATAGCCAAAGGTGACACTATTAATTTTGTAATTGCAACTAATAATAAAAATGAAGTAACTGTTAATAAAACTAATACTTCTAATAGTTCTAACAAGAACTATAATTCTAGACCTAGTAATAATTCTAGTACTTCTAATAATCAAAGTAGTTCTGGTAGTTCTAGTACCCCTACTCCAACACCAACTTGTAAAAATTATACCTTTATTGCTGGAGGTGCTGGTAGTAATGGCGGAGAAACTTGTTCAATTATGCAAAACACTAAAGATAACACAAACTTAAAAATTAATTGTGTTTATGTTTCTAGTTGTCCAAATGGCAATACAACTAATGGGGCTATATGTAATTACAGTCATAGTCCTGGTTCTACAGTTTCTAGCTGTGATACTATTACAATTAAAATTATTAATAAATAAAAAGCTGTAAGAGGAATTCTCTTACAACTTTTTTTATAAAGTAGTTATTATTTTTTGCAAGTTCTTTTTGCTTATTCCTGTAACATCTATTATGTCTTTAAAACTCATACCTTTTTTAACTAAATTTTTAGCTATTTCTACTTTACTTTCGTTTTTTCCTTTAACACGGCCAGCTTTTTGGCCATTATTATAACATTCTTCTCTTAACGAGCCTAGTAATAACTCTTCATTTTCTTCTTCGGTTAAGAAAAAGTTATTCCAGTCTTCGTTTATTAATTCTTTGTATCTTTTGTTATATGCTTCCATTAATTCATCTCCTTTACAATATTCTTCTAATTTTTGACCACTTAATTTAAGCATAATTAAGTATTTGACATAATTCGGAGTATTCTTCCGGACCTCATTGTTACCTTTATTATAATAAATTTCCATTAGTTTGTCTAGAGATATCATAATAAATTTTACATTTTTAAGAAAATAAGTATGACTTTCTTTATCGTAAATTTTATAATTATAATCACTAGTACTATAATATTTAGGTAAATTACAATTTAAATTAAGCTGGATAAAGTCATATGTTTTATATTTTTTATCTAATTTAATAAATCTATTACATAATGAATTTAAATATAAGTAATTGCGGAAATTTAAAGTAGGATAATAGTGCTTATTCATTTCAATATTGATAATTTTGTTATCAGTTTCTATGACTATATCAGCTATTTTCTTAAGTTCGTAAATAGTATTTAAAGGTAAAGTTTGAGTATGAATTTTAAAATACTTAAATTTAGTCTTAAAAATGTACTCTAAAAACATTTTTAATAGATGTTCACTACCAGGTACGCAAAATATTTGCTGAAATAATAAATCATTGGTGCCATTTACCTGTTTCATGCGTCTCCTTTCTAAATGGTTATCTCTATTATATATTATAGGAGATTTTTTTAAAAAATCCTTCTTTTTTTTGAAAAAAAATAAAAAAAGAACTAAAAGATTACTCCATTAGTTCTTGTTCTAAAGTTTCAAGTGGTTCTTCATTAACAATTTCGTTTTCTAAAGAATAACTAACATCGCGGTATTCTTTAGCTCCAGTTCCTGCTGGAATTAATTTACCCATAATAACATTTTCTTTAAGTCCAGTTAAATGATCAACACGACCATGAACAGCAGCATCTGTTAAAATTCTTGTTGTTTCTTGGAAAGAAGCCGCTGATAAGAATGAATCTGTTTCAAGTGATGCTTTAGTAATACCAAGTAAGACTGGTTTACCAGTTGAAGGACGTTTACCTTCAAGGATTAATTCTTTATTAGCATCAGTAAAATGATTAATGTCTATCATTGCACCTGGTAAGAAATAAGAATCTCCAGAATCAACGATTTTAATTTTTGATATCATTCTTTTAGCGATAACTTCAACGTGTTTATCACTAACATCAACACCTTGTGAACGATAAACTTTCTGAACTTCATATAAAATGTATTCTTGAGTAGTAATTGGATCTGTAACTACTAACAATTCTTTTGGATTAATAGCTCCATGAGTTAATCTATCTCCAGCTTTAACTTCGTCACCTTTGTTAACTGCTAATTTAGCTTCATAATTAGTAATGTGCTCTTTCGTTTGGGCATCATTTTTAATATAAATTTTATAGCTACCACTATCTTCTTCTATTTTACTAACTACACCGTTAATTTCGGCAATAGTTGCTTTACCTTTTGGATTACGTGCTTCAAAAATCTCTTCAACACGAGGTAAACCTTGCGTAATATCGTCTCCACCGGCAACTCCACCAGTGTTAAAGTTTCTCATTGTAAGCTGGGTACCTGGTTCACCAATTGATTGTGCAGCCATAATACCGATAGCTTCACCAATTTCAACTTCATGACCAGTCGCAAGATTGCGTCCATAACATTTGCGACAAACTCCATGTTCTGTCCGACAAGTAAGAACACTTCTGATTGGAACTTTAGTAATACCAGCTTTAACAATTTTATCGGCTACAGCTTCAGTAATATAAGTATCTTTATCAAATAAAACTTCTTTGGTTTCTGGATGTAATACTTTCTTGCTTGTATACCGGCCAATAATTCTATCTTCTAAAGTTTCAATTAAAGTTCCATCCGTATTGTAGAAAGCTTCAGCTACAATTCCTTGATCTGTTCCACAATCGTCTTCCCTAACAATAACATCTTGAACAACGTCAACAAGTCTTCTAGTTAAATAACCAGCATCAGCTGTTTTTAACGCTGTATCAACTGCTCCTTTACGAGTTCCGTGCGTTCCGATAAAGAATTCAGACACACTTAAGCCTTCACCAAATGAAGATAATATTGGAATTTCAACATATCCCCCAGTTGGTTTAACCATAACCCCGCGGATTCCAGCAAGTTGGGTATATTGATCTATTGAACCACGAGCTTTTGATTCAATCATCATGGCCATTGAAGAATTAGGGTTTTCTTTTAATTGTTTTTCAAGATCAGCCGAAATTTCGTCTTTAGCTTCAAACCAAACATTAATAACGTTTTCATATCTTTCCGCATCGGTAATTAAACCACGTCTAAACTGTTTAGTAATTTGATCGACTTTTGCTTGAGATTTTGCAATTACATCTTTCTTAATTTCACTTTCCCTAACGTCGTCAATAGAAATACTAATACCAGAAAGAGTTGAGTATTTAAAACCTAAATCTTTAATCGCATCAAGCATTGCTGAAGTTTCTGTCGTTTGATAACGTTTATATATTTGTGAAATAATTTTTCCAATTGGACTTTTGTTTAAAGCTTTAACAGCTGGCATTTCTTTAATAATTTCCGGAATATTTTCACCTGGTTTAATGAAATATTTTTCTGGAGTCATTTTTTCAATGTTTTCCGTAGAACCATCGTTAATATATTGGAAAGTTGCTGGGAAAACTGAATTAAAGATTAATTTACCAGGAGTTGTTACTAAATATCTATTCATATAACTATCTGGGAAAATCTTATGTTTAAATGATTTTACCGGTAAAGCAATACGCGTATGAAGCGTAACATCACCACGTTTGTAAGCATTAATAGCTTCGTCACTATCTTTAAATATATGACCTTCACCTTTCGCTCCAACCTTTTCCATGGTTAAGTAATAATTACCTAATACCATATCTTGTCTTGGAGTAACGATTGGTGAACCATCTTTTGGTGATAATATATTATTAGCTCCTAACATTAAAATCCGAGCTTCTGCTTGCGCTTCTTCACTAATTGGTACGTGAACAGCCATTTGGTCACCATCAAAATCAGCGTTGAAAGCTTCACAAACAAGCGGATGAAGTCTAATACTTTTACCTTCGATTAATTTTGGTTCAAACGCTTGAATACCAAGGCGGTGAAGAGTTGGAGCCCTATTAAGTAAAACAGGATGTTCTTTTATTTGTTCTTCAACAATATCCCATACTCTTTCGTCGCCATTTTCAATCATTCGTTTCGCAGCTTTAATATTGCTAGCTATTTCTTTAGATACAAGTCCATTAATAACATGTGGTTTAAATAACTCTAAAGCCATTTCTTTAGGAATACCACATTCGTACATTTTTAAACTTGGTCCAACAACGATAACTGAACGACCAGAATAGTCAACACGTTTACCAAGTAAATTTTGACGAAATCTTCCCTGTTTACCTTTTAACATACTAGCTAAAGATTTAAGTGGTCTATTACCTGGTCCCGTAATATTTTTACCACGGCGACCATTATCAAATAAAGCATCAACAGCTTCTTGAAGCATTCTCTTTTCATTTTGAATAATAATTGAAGGGGCGCTTAAATCTATTAATTTTTTAAGACGATTATTACGGTTAATAACCCTTCTATATAAATCATTTAAATCTGAAGTGGCAAAACGGCCTCCATCTAACTGAATCATTGGCCGAAGTTCTGGCGGGATTACTGGAAGCGCATCTAGAATCATCCATTCTGGACGATTTCCTGATTCTAAAAAGGCATCTAATACATCTAATCTTTTAATTAAACGAATTCTTTTTTGACTATTAGAATCTTTTATTTCCGCAATTTCTGCTTTAATATCCGCAACTTCTTTTTCTAAATCAACTTCTTTAAGTAATTCTTTTATAGCTTCTGCACCCATTCCTGCTCTAAATTCACTACCATACTGACTAGCATAATTACGGTATTCTTTATCGCTAATGGTTTGCTTTTTCTCAAGTGGTGCGGGGCCTGGATCTAAAACAACATAAGAAACAAAGTATAAAACTTCTTCAAGTTCTCTTGGTGACATATCAAGAACAAGTCCCATTCTTGATGGTACACCTTTAAAAAACCAAATGTGAGAAACTGGGGTTGCAAGTTCAATGTGGCCCATTCTTTCACGGCGAACTTTTGATTTAGTTACTTCAACCCCACAACGGTCACAAATAATATTTTTATATCTTAATCTTTTATATTTACCACAAGCACATTCGAAATCTTTTGTTGGTCCAAAAATTTTCTCGCAGAAAAGACCATCTCGTTCTGGTTTTAAAGTTCGGTAATTCATAGTTTCGGCTTTCTTAACTTCACCATAAGACCATGAACGGATTTTTTCTGGGGATGCGATGGCAATCCTTAATCCTTCAAAATTACTAGCATCCATTAATTATCATCCCCTTCCGGTTTTTCAGTTTCTATTTCTTCGGTTTTTTGTGCATTTTCAGCTTCTTCTGATTCTTTATTTTCTTCAGCATCTTCTTTAAATGCTTCTTTTAGTTCCTCACTTAATTTTTCGTCATTTTTTTTCTTGGCGTCTTCTTTAGCTTTTAATATTTCACTTTCTAAATCTGACGTTGTAATGTAAGTTTCTTTTTCAGCTTCTTCTAAATCTTTTAATTCGACAAACTTACCTTCTTTATTTAGAACTGTAATATCAAGTCCTAGAGCTTGGAATTCTTTAATTACAACTTTAAAACTTTCTGGAACTCCAGGAGGTGTTAATTCTTCACCTTTAACAAGGGCTTCATAAGCTTTAACCCTACCAGTTACATCGTCTGATTTAATCGTCATCATTTCTTGTAAGATATGAGCAGCTCCATAAGCATATAGGGCCCAAACTTCCATTTCTCCAAACCTTTGACCACCAAACTGGGCTTTTCCACCTAATGGTTGCTGGGTTACAAGGGAATATGGACCAGTTGAACGAGCATGTAATTTATCGTCAACCATATGGTCAAGTTTAATCATATACATAACCCCGACACTAATACGGTTATCAAATGGTTCACCAGTTCTACCATCGTATAAAACCATTTTACCATCTTCTGATAAACCAGCTTCTTTTAAAGCGTCAATAATTTCTTCTCTATTAGCTCCATCAAATACTGGAGTAGCCATATAAACATTTAAGTTTTTCGCAGCCATACCTAAATGAAGCTCAAGAATTTGTCCGATATTCATACGAGATGGTACACCAAGTGGATTTAGTAAAACATCAACAGGTGTTCCATCTGCCATATATGGCATATCTTCTTCAGGTAATACTAATGAAATAACACCTTTATTACCATGACGACCAGCTATTTTATCACCAACGGTTATTTTTCTCTTTTGAACGATAAATACTCTAATTTTTTTAGAAACACCAGCTGGTAGTTCGTCACCATTTTCTTTAGTTAAAATTTGAATATCGTGAACAATACCACCACCACCGTGTTGAACACGAAGTGAAGTATCACGAACTTCTCTAGTTTTTTCGCCAAATATCGCATGTAGTAATTTTTCTTCACTAGTAAGTTCAGCCATACCTTTAGGGGAAACTTTACCAACTAATATATCGTCGTCTTTAACTTCTGTTCCAATTCTAATAATTCCATTTTCGTCAAGATTTTTCCGAGCTTCTTCTGACACATTTGGAATATCACGTGTAAATTCTTCGGCTCCTAGTTTGGTATCACGGCATTCGATATCATAACTCTTAATATGAATTGAAGTATATGCATCGTCTTTAACTAATTTTTCATTTAAAACAACAGCATCTTCATAGTTATATCCTTCAAAGTTAACGAAAGCAACCGTAACATTTTTACCTAAAGCCATTTCCCCATTATCCGTACTAGGGCCATCAGCAATAACCATATCTTTAGTTACTTTGTCGCCTTTACGAACAATTGGAATTTGGTGATAACAAGTATAAGCATTACTACCTTCAAACTCGTCTAAATAATAAGTGTCAGTTCCTTTTTTATTTTTAACGATAATTTTTTTCGCATCAACATAATCAACTACACCATCAGCTTTAGCTAATATAACAGCTCCTGAATCTTTAGCAGCTATGGCTTCAATACCAGTTCCTACAAGTGGAGCTTCAGCTCTTAAAAGCGGAATAGCTTGACGCTGCATGTTAGCACCCATTAAAGCTCTTTTTCCATCGTCGTGTTCAAGGAATGGAATTCCACTAGTAGTAATTGAAATAACTTGTTGTGGTGAAACATCCATATAGTCAACTCTATCTTTTGCAACCATTAAGTTATCAGCTTGATATCTTACCGGTACTCGGTCTTCAATAATAACGTCATTTTCAGTTTTAACTGTTGCTGGCGCGATATAGAATTCAAGTTCTTCGTCAGCTGTCATATAAACAATTTCGTCGGTTAAATGACTATTATTAACTTTACGGTACGGTGTCATAATAAAACCATACTCGTCGATTTTTGCATAACTAGCAAGTGAAGTAATAAGTCCGATATTAGGTCCTTCTGGCGATTCAACCGAGCAAAGACGACCATAATGCGACGGATTAACGTCACGAACTTCCATCCCTGCTCTATCACGAGAAAGTCCACCTGGACCTAGTGAAGATAAACGACGTTTATTTGTAAGTTCAGCAATTGGGTTTACTTGATCTAGGAATTGTGATAGCTGACTACTACCAAAGAATTCTTTAATTGCCGCTGTAAGTGGGCGGATATTAATTAAAGTTTTTGGCGTAACATCGTTAATATCTTGAGTACTCATTTTATCTCTGATATTACGTTCTATTCTACTAATACCAATTCTAAATTGATTTTGTAAAAGCTCACCTACTTGTTTTACTCTACGGTTAGACAAATGGTCAATTTCGTCGAATGAACCAATACCTTCATGTAAATTTAAGTAGTAAGAAACAGTTGCATATATATCAGAAATAGTTAGTCTCTTGATTTCTAAATCCTGATCATTACCGATAACTTTAATAATTTTATCAGGATTATTTTTTGAATATACTTTAACAATCTGTACTTCATTATAAGTATCAAGATCACCATTAATTAAAACTTCTTCTTTACCATAGCCTTCTTTAAATAACGGTTTTAATTTTTCTAACACTTCTTTAGTTACTTCAGTACCTTCAGGGACTACTACTTCCCCATTAACTATAATATTTTCAGCTAAAACCGCACCATATAAACGATTTAAAACGTTTAATTTTTTGTTAAATTTATAACGTCCAACTTTAGCTAAATCATATCTGAAAGCATCGAAAAATCTTGTAATTAATTGGTTTTTCGCGCTCTCTAAAGTACTAGGCTCACCAGGTCTTAATTTCGAATGAATATCGATTAAAGATTCGTCAGTGTTTTTATTAGTATCTTTTTCAATAGTTTTGATAATATACTCGTCTTCACCAAATAAAGAAATAATATCTTCGTCTGAAGAAAGACCAACAGCTCTTAAAAGTGTTGTAATTGGTACTTTACGAGTTCTATCGATTCTAACGTAAACAACACCTCTGGCATCAGTTTCATACTCAAGCCAAGTACCATGTGATGGAATAATCTGTGAAGCAATCGTAATTCTTCCATTTTTCTTGTCTACTTCTTTGCTGTAATAAGCAGAAGGTGAACGAACTAATTGTGAAACAATAGCTCTTTCTGCTCCATTAATAACAAAAGACCCACTTTCTGTCATTAATGGCATGTCCCCTAAATAAATTTCTTGTTCTTTTACTTCCCCTGTTTCTACGTTAAAAAGTCTAGCTTCTACCCGAAGTGGGGCTGCATAAGTCGAATTTTTTTCTTTACACTGCTTAATTGTATAGCGTGGTTCTTCAAAAACATATTCGCCAAATTCAAGTGATAAATTTCCCGTAAAACTTTCTACCGGAAATATATCTTCAAAAACTTCTTTAATTCCTTCGGTTAAAAACCATTCATACGATTTTTTTTGAATTTCTAATAAATTAGAAAGTTCAATCGCATTTTTTGTTTTAGCGTAGCTTCTTCTTTCACGTTTGTCATTGATTTTTTTAATTGTATAAGCCAATTTCTCACCCCTATAGACTAATTTTTTTGTGTCGATATACCAAAAAAAGTATATGTCGCCAATATATAATTATAAACACTTACCAGCAAATTGTCAACGGTTTTTACACATAATTATATAAAAACCTTTATTTTTAGTTACAAGCTTTGTTTCATATTTTAATTCAAGTTTCTTTAAAACAGTTTTAGCCCCTTGATTTTTATGAATAACAAACCAAAGTTCGCCATTTTCTTTTAAATGTTTAAAGGCTCCTAGTAATATATCGTATAACACTTTACTACCCGCTCTAATTGGTGGATTAGTAATAATATAATCGTATTTTTTATTAATATTTTCATATATATTACTAAAAAACACTTCGGCTTTTCGATTATTAAGTTTTAGATTTTCTTTAGTTAACTCTAAACTTCTATTATTAACATCGGTCATATCAACCTTGCCTTTATCTGCTAGGATAATACCAATCGGTCCATAGCCACACCCTATATCTAAAACATCACCAGAAATGTTAGGGAGATTTTCTAATAAAGTTCTAGTTCCAAAATCTAATCCTTTTTTTGAAAAAACATTATTATCTGTTATAAATTCATAACTTTTGCCACCAACATTAACATATATTTTTTGTCTATGACTTGGCATATCGTCATTTGTAAAATAATGCGCCATAATATCCCTCTTTTTATAAACAGCTAAAGCCCGCACTTAACGTGCAGGCTTATAAGCTTTAATTATTTTAATTCTACAGTTGCGCCAGCTTCTTCAAATTTTGCTTTTAATTCGTTAGCTTCTTCAGTAGCAACGTTTTCTTTAATGTTACCACCGTTATCAGCTAAATCTTTAGCTTCTTTTAATCCTAAACCAGTAATATCTCTTACTAATTTAATTACTGGAATTTTGTTAGGACCAGCACTTGTTAAAACAACGTTAACAGTACTAGGACCACTTGCTTCTTCACTAGCAGCTGGAGCAGCGGCTACAGCAACAGCACTTGGGTCTACACCAAATTCTTCTTTCATTGCTTCTACTAATTCCATAACTTCTAACATATTCATTTCTTTTAAGCCAGCGATAAATTCGTCTTTATTAATTTTTGCCATTTAAATCATTCCTTTCTAATTTTCTTTTTCTAAATTTTGCTTATATAAATCTAAAGCAATAGATAAATTCTTTAATGGATAAATCATTCCACTTGCAAGCATAGTAAGTAAGCCTTCTCTTGATGGTAAAGCTGATAATTCTTTTAATTTAGCATTGTCAGCAATTTCTCCTTCAACAATTCCAACTTTTAAAACTAATGCTGGATGTTTTTTTGCAAAATCATTAAGCACTTTTATTGGAGCTACTGCATCAGTACCAAAAGCCATTGCTTTAGGGCCAACAAGTTCACTATCTAAATCAATTTTTAAAGTATCAAAAGCTCTTTTTACTAATGTATTTTTATAGATTTTAAATTCAGAATCAGCGTCTCTTAAAAGTCTCCGTAACTCGCCAGTTTCTTCAGCTGTAAGTCCTTGATATTCAAAGAAAACTACTGAACTAGCATTTTTAGTTTTTTCACTAATTTCACTGATAATTTCTTGCTTTTTATCTAGTATTTTTTGATTTGCCACCACTGCACCTCCTTATAACTAGCCGCAAATAAAAGCCCTGTCATAGACAAGGCGAAAGATTTAAAATCCTCGGTAGGAAATTAAGCTTCTATAAGCACCTACTGTCTACGGCTTTTTTTCATAAATAAATTATAACATACTTAATTTTAAAAGTCAAAACTATTTACATCAATTTTAATACCAGGACCCATTGTTGAAGCAATAGAAATATTTTTAACATAAGTTCCTTTTACTACAGATGGTTTTGACTTAACGATTAATGTTACAAATGCAATTAAATTTTCAAGTAAATCTGCTTCACTAAATGAAGTTTTACCAATTAAAGCATGAACATTACCGAATGAGTCAGTTCTATACTCAACCCGTCCTTTTTTAATTTCTTCAACTGCTTTTTTAGTATCTACTGTAACTGTTCCAGTTTTAGGATTAGGCATTAAACCTTTAGGACCAAGAACTCGTCCTAGTTTACCTAAAGCTGGCATCATGTCTGGAGTAGCTACAATTGTATCAAAGTCAAACCAATTTTCATTCGCAATTTTATCTAACATATCAGTATCACCAACGTAGTCAGCTCCAGCTTCTTTTGCTGCTTTTGCGGCATCACCTTTAGCAATAACTAATACTTTTTTAGTTTTTCCAGTTCCTTTTGGTAGTAAAGCCGCACCTCTTAATTGTTGATCAGCTTTACGAGTATCTAAATTTAAATTCATTGCGATTTCAACTGAAGCATCAAAATTAGCTACATTTGTTTCTTTAACTAATTTAACAGCTTCTTCTTTTGTATAAAGTTTATGCTTTTCTACTTTTTGAGCAGCTTCGACATACTTTTTACCTTTTTTCATTTACAATTCCTCCTTATGTGGTATTTGGTGGAAAGCGGATAGTTTCCTCCCACATAGGTAATACCTATGTTTAATCTTCTACTTCTACGCCCATGTTAATTGCTGTACCTTTAACAATTTTAATAGCATCTTCTAAAGTATAGCAATTTAAATCAGGCATTTTTGTTTCAGCTATTTCTTTTATTTGATCAGCAGTAAGTTTTCCAACGATTTCGTTTTTACCTTTTACTGAACCTTTATTAATTTTACAAGCTTTCTTTATTAAAAATGGTGTTGGTGGAGTTTTTACTACGAAAGTGAAAGTTCTATCTTCATAAATAGTAATTTCAACTGGTAGAATATCTCCCATTTTATCTTTTGTAGCATCGTTATATTTTGTACAAAATTCACCTAAATTAATTCCTGCAGGTCCTAATCCTGTTCCAACTGGTGGAGCTGGTGTAGCTTTGCCGGCAGGTATTTGTATCTTTATTTTCTTTGCGACATTGGCCACGAAAAACACCTCCTAAATATTTTTTCTGTGGTAGTGGTAATAATGATTATCCGCCTATCAATCTCCCACTAAAAACTATATAAAAATATATAGCTACTTAATAATAGCACATTTTAGTTAAGATGTAAACTTTTTTCCTTAATATTTTATGGCTTTTTTTAAAAATTATTATAGAAAAACTACCAGGAATTAAATTCCAAGTAGTCTTACTCTTCTGTCTTACTATTATCTTCTTCTTTAGTATTTGAACTTGTATTAGCCTTTTTTAATTTAAAATATTTAACGATTGCGTAAATAAATAATCCAAGGACAAGAACACTATAAATAATTGAAACGACATTTCTAATATCTTCCGGTAAAATAGCCGCTGCACTAGTTTCGTTATTTATTGTTATTGAAAATTCACTATTTAAAATAACTAAAATAACTAAAATATAACCAACTAACTTATTTACAGCAAGTTTCCCTAGTAAATAAATATTAACAAATGGAATAAAAGCCATAGGAGTTCCTTTACCATAAACAAGTTTATTAAGTTTATTTAAAAATATACCAAATAAAATGTAAATAACAATTAAAACAGCAAAGAAGATTAAAACATATGCTATAGAAGACGCGATAATAGTTTCCAAAGAGTTTTCCATAAATATACCTCCTACTAAAGTTAATGATTAACTTATCTTAATTATATAATATCCGGCAATTTAAAGCAAGAAAAAACATCAAAAAATGATGCCTATTACAACATTTCAATATCATTATTTTTTACTGAATTATCATCTGTTTTATTATTTACATCAACTGTCACTTGGTCTTGGCTTAAACTATCATTTCCTTGTTTAGTTTTTATACTATTTTTTAATTTAAAGTATTTTATAATCGCATATATAAACAAGACTAAAACAATCGCATAATAAATAAAAACTATTATAGTCATAAAAGCGTGCAAAAGGCCATTTGCTGTATTATCAATTAAAACACATCCCCACATTATAAAATATGTAATAATTAAAGCTAATCCACCTATTTTATTCAATGTAAGTTTACCTAGTAAATAAACATTAGCAATTGGAATAAAGGCCATCGGCGTTCCTTTTCCATAAATAAGTTTATTAAGTTTATTTAAAAATATAGCAACTGCAACATAAATAGCAGCTCCAATAATCATACCAATAAAAAAATATATAAACATTATAAAGAAATAATCTCCAAAAGTTCTATCTACCACTAAAGCACCTCCTATAAAATTTCAATATCATTATTTTGATTGTTCATTTTATTATTCATACTATTTAAATTATCATTTTGATTATTAGTAATTGTCTTCTCACTATATTTTCTTTCCTTCTTTAATTCAAAATATTTAACCATTAAATAAATAAGTAAGCCAAAAATTGCAATGTTACAAATGCTATCAATATAATTAGTAACATTTACAAAAGTATTTAAATCAATATTATTTTCTAGTGTATTTATATATACAATCATACCAATAGAAGACAAAACTTTTCCAATACACAGCAATATTCCTACTAATTTATTTATCATTAATTTGCCAAGTAAATAATAATTGACAAATGGTATAAAAGCAATTAATAGTTTTTTATTAAAAACTAATTTACTATATTTATTTAAAAATATTCCAATTAACAAATAAACAAGTAACGCAAATAATACTATTAATAAATACGTAACATAAATAAAAGCAACAATCATTTCAAGTCCTTCCATAACTTCACTCTCCTACTATTACATAAATTATATAATAATTGATCTTTTAAAGCAAGAAAAAACATCAAAAAATGATGTTTAAGCTTTATTAATTTGTGAAAGTTTTAGTTCAACTACTGTTTCTTGACCAAATAAGTCTAAAACAACTTCTAAAGTAGCATTTTGAACATCTACTGATTTAATTTTACCATACATTCCACTAAATGGTCCATTAGTAACTTTAACACTTTCGCCTTCTTTTAAATCGTTATTTACATCAAGTCTACTCATACCCATTGAACCAAGAATTCTATCAACTTCTTCTGAAGGTAGTGGAAATGGTTTGGCACCTTTACCAGAAGAACCAATAAAGCCCGTTACTCCTGGTGTGTTACGGACAACAAACCAAGCTTCGTCCGTCATAATCATTTCAACTAAAATATAACCTGGAAACATTTTTTTTACTTTTTCTTTACCATCTTCATTTATTTCGGTTTGCGTAGGTACAACTACTCTTAAAATATAATCTTCCATCCCAGTTGAGGAAGCCCGCATTTCTAATCTGTCTTTAACTTTATCTTCATGCCCCGAATAAGTGTTAACAACATACCATTCTTTTTGCATTAAAAGTTCTCCTCGGCAATAGTTCTAATACCGGCAATAATAAAATCAGAAGCAACAAAGAAAACAGCAAAAACAATAACACACACTAAAACAGCAATTGAATATTTAATCATTTCTTTTTTCTTTGGCCAACGTACACGGCCCATTTCCTTTTTGACCCCAGCTAAAAAGCTTGCGATTTTGTTCATAAATTCACCTCAAATTTTTCTAAATAAAAAACACTTGCTTTTGTGTTAACTACATAATAGCACATTTCCTCTTAAATAGCAAGTATTTTTAATTTTGAATTTCGGTATTTTACAAAATTGATTATTTAATTTCATAACAACCGCTAACTAAAATTACAACATTAGTTGTTTAATCTTTTTATCTGAAAGGCCAGTTATATCTATGATATCAGCTATATCTATACCTTTTTTCAGCATTTTACTAGCTATATCAAGTTTGCTTTTCTCACGGCCTTTTTTCTCTCCATCGTCAAATCCATCGTCGTAAAAACTATCTTTAATTAGTTGCATTTCATGTTCCTTATCAAACTTCATAAATACACTCGCAAAATCTGCGGTTGTAAGCTTTTTAAATTTTTTGTTATATTCTT
>CALVVT010000082.1 GCA_944363935.1 uncultured Bacilli bacterium | reverse complement strand
GTTAATTTCTGACTTTTTTCTTTGTCAAGTTTTCCGTTTTCCGGAATTTCATAAATTTTTAAATTTTCCATAATACCTCCCTGTTTACGGCATACCTTAACAGTATTACCTACTAGCATTATAACAGTTTTTTTAAAAAATTACAAAAAAAATACTGTTTTTTCAGCATTTTTTACATTTTTAGTTCTTTTTGTATCTTTTCAGTATTTTTAAAATTAAGTTTTACTAAATCATTTAAGGCACTAAAATCGCTTTGATTAACTATTTTAATAGCCGCTTTATCAGCTAATTCTCCTGCGCCTTTTGGTAAATAAAAACCAACATTTTTACTCATTTTATCAAACTCTTTAATAAAAGCATATCTACTTATTAAAGAAGCGCAGGCTACTGATAAACATTTATCTTCAGCCTTAGTTAAAAAAGTAATATTTTTTTGAACTTCAGGTGCTTTAGCTAAATATTTATAATACGCACTTGGATATGTAAACTGATCAACGACAATATAATCAGCCTCATTTCCATATTTTTCACTTAAATCAAGTAAAACTTTATTATGAAGAATAGCTTTCATTGCATTCATATTAATTTCCGTACTATATTTTTTATTATAATCTCTATTAGTTAATATTCTTGTTGAATAAGGTATTTTTTTAATGATTTTTGGAACTATTTTTAAAATTTGAGCGTCAGTCATTTTTTTAGAATCTTTAACTCCTAAACTTTCTAAAAAAGGAATATCTTCTTTTGTTACAAAAGCACTAGTTACAACAATAGGGCCAAAATAATCACCAGTTCCTACTTCGTCAGAACCAATAGTATTTTTATAATAAACAAAACTTGTTTGTGATTTTTCTTTTTTCTTTTCAGACGCTTCTTTCATTTCCGCCGTACCACTCTCTTGTTTTTCAGTTTCATACCATATTCTCGCATCCATATCCGCACATATTCCTTGAAAAACAGCTTTACCACTTTGATAAAGAGTAACTACTGTATCCATTTCGTCAGCTTGAAAAACAGCATAAGGAGGAGTTTTTGGTCTTCTTTTATCTTTAAAATATTCTTCCATTTTTTTCATTGTTTTTTCACTTACTTTTAAAGTAACTGTCTTTGTTTTAGCTTTTGTCATTTAAATCACCACCAAAATAATTTTATCACAAAACAAAAATACTGCCAATACTTTATTTTTTCTTAAATTTATAATATAATTATAATGGAGGCGATATATGAATATTATTGATGTTGTTATTTTAGCTTTTATTTTATTTGGAGCCTATATTGGTTTTAAACAAGGTTTTACTAAAAGTTTAGTAAATTGTATTGGATATATTATTATTATCGTTTTAGCCTTTATTTTAAAAAATCCCATTAGTGAGCTATTAATGAGTTTTATGCCTTTTTTTGATTTTTTTGGTCTTATAAAAGGTCTTACAGTCTTTAATATAGTTTTTTATGAAATAATTGCTTTTTTACTAGTTTTTAGTATATTACTTATTATTTTAAAAATACTATTAGTTGTAACTAGTGTATTTGAAAAAATACTTTCATTCACAATTATTTTAGGGATTCCTTCTAAAATATTAGGCGGAATTATTGGTTTAATTAAAAACTTTGTTATTACATTTGCGATTTTATATGCTTTAAATTTATTTAATATTACTGGTCTAGAACAATCAACATTAAAAAACTCAATTTTAAATGATACTCCTATTCTAGGCGATTTAGCTGGAGAGACTGTTGATATTGCGAAGGAATTTGCCAGTATAAAAGATAAATATAAAGATAACACTAATAATAACGAGTTTAATCTTGAAACTTTAGATTTATTCTTAAAGTATAAGATTGTTACTCCTGAAACAGCTCAAAAATTAATTGATAATGGAAAATTAAAAATTAAAGGAGCCGAAAATATAATTAATAAATATTAGAAAGGAATGGTTAAATGTTAGAAGTAAATGAAAACAATTTTGAAGAAATTATTAATGAAGGAAATGTTTTAGTTGATTTTTATGCTACTTGGTGTGGCCCATGTAAAATGCTTGCTCCAGAACTTGAAGCAATTAGTGATAAAGTAAAAATAGCTAAAGTTGATATCGACAAAAATATCGAATTGTGCAAAAAATATGGAGTTATGAGTGTTCCTACTTTAATTTATTTCGAAACTAAAGATAATTATAAAACACATACAGGATATATGCCAAAAGATAACATTTTAAACTGGCTTGATATTGACTAACTTAAGATTTACAGGTATAATCGTTAATGTAATTATTTAGAAAAGAGGTATGATTATGGAATTAAAAGGTTCAAAAACTGAAAGTAATTTACTTACTGCTTTTGCTGGTGAAAGCCAAGCTAGAAACAAATACACTTATTTTGCTTCAACAGCTAAATCTGAAGGTTACGAGCAAATAGGTGCGATATTTGAAGAAACAGCTAACAACGAAAAAGAACATGCGAAAATGTGGTTAAAACTACTATTTGAAGGTGAAATTAAAGATAGTTTAAACGTAAATACAATGGAAGCTTTAAAATTAGCAGCTGAAGGCGAAAATTACGAATGGACTGACATGTACGCTAATTTTGCTAAAGAAGCTAAAGAAGAAGGTTTTGACCATATTGCTTATCTATTTGAAGAAGTTGCTAAAATTGAAAAAGAACATGAAAATAGATATTTAAAATTACTAGAAGCTGTTAAAGAAGAAAAAGTATTCAAAAAAGAAGCTCCTAAAATGTGGATTTGTCGTAATTGTGGCCATATTCACTATGGTGAGGAAGCTCCTGAAGTTTGTCCAGTTTGTGCACATCCAAAAGCTTACTTTGAACTTAAATGTGAAAATTATTAGTCAATTGACTAATTTTTTTTAACTTTTTTTACCTGTTTAATTTTAATAAAATAAGCAATAATAATAGTGTAGCCTAATTTTTTTATAGGAGATGATTTAGTGTTTTTTAAAAATTTGCGAAAAACCTTTATCACACTTCTTCTTTTATTATGTATTATTCCAATAAATGTCTTTGCTTATTCACAGTATATAATGCCAGGTGGAGAAAATATTGGGATTAAATTAAATTCTAAAGGTATTTTAATTGTTGGCGTTTATAAAGTTGAAAACAAATATCCAGCTACTGATGCTGGTCTTAAAGCCGGTGATGTTATTACTGAAGTTAATGGTAATAAAGTAGAAACTATTGAAGAAATGGCTTCAAAAATAAATACTGAAGAAAGAGAAAGCGTTGAAATAAGTTATGAACGAGATGGTAAAACTAAAAAGACAAACTTAAAACTTTATAAAGACGCTAATAATGTTTATAAAACAGGACTATATGTTAAAGACAGTACTACTGGTATTGGAACCCTTACTTTTATTGATCCTGAAACCAAATATTTTGGAGCTTTAGGTCATGAAATTCAAAGTGAAGAAACTGGTGAAGTTTTAGAAATAAAAGATGGAAAAATTTTTAATGCCACAGTTACAGGTATTAAACCTAGTTCTGACGGAATACCTGGTGAAAAAGAAGCCGAATATGATGCTACTAAAACAACCGGTGATGTTGGAGAAAATACTACTCAAGGAATATTTGGAACTTATACTGAAGAACTTCCAAATAAAGATACCTATAAAGTAGCAAAACCTAATGAAGTAAAAACAGGAAATGCCAAAATATTAACTGTTTTAGAAGGAACAACAATAAACGAATATGAAATTAAAATTACAGAAATAAACAAAGACGATAGCAAAAATAAAAATTTTGTGTTTGAAATAACCGATAAAAATTTATTAGATAAAACAAATGGTATCATTCAAGGAATGAGTGGCTCCCCTATTATTCAAGGAGATTATATTGTTGGTGCAGTTACTCATGTCGTTGTCGATAATCCACATAAAGGTTATGGAATATTTATTACTAATATGTTAGAAGAAGCCGAAAATTAAAACAGGGATAACCCTGTTTTTTTTAATAAAAAAAGTCTAAAAGTGCGCCTTTTAACGATAAAAACCGGTCTCACCAGGTGGGCATCACATTATATATTTTAGGATCCTTAAACATAAGTCTTCAACACCATATATAAATTAGATTCCCGAATCGTTATTTGTAGGTTTTTCATAATCGGCTAACATCTTTTAGACAATTAAATT
Source organism: uncultured Bacilli bacterium (assembly GCA_944363935.1). Classification (GTDB taxonomy): domain Bacteria; phylum Bacillota_I; class Bacilli_A; order RF39; family UBA660; genus Coprosoma. Next base: position 7,004 of record CALVVT010000082.1, on the reverse strand, counting down.
ATAGCATAATTTTAAATATATTTCAACTATTTTAATGCTTCTTTTCTAGACAAATTAAGTCTTCCCTTACGATCATAGCCTAATGCTTTAACGATTATTTCGTCACCTACTTTAACCATATCACTAGGTTTTTCTACTCTTTCTTTAGCTAATTGCGAAACGTGAACAAGGCCTTCACAACCTGGCCAAAGTTCAACAAAGCAGCCAAAATCTTCAACTTTAACAACTTTACCAGTATATACTTTTCCTTCTTCTACTTCTCTTACAACATCTTTTATTTTTCTAGCTGTCTCTTCAATTATTTCTTTATTTGAATGATAAATTACAACTGTTCCATCTTCTTCTAAATCAACTTTAACAGCATTAACATCATTAACACTCTTAACATTACTAGTTTCTAAAATGATTTTAGTAATCATTTCACCACCACGGCCAATAACATCTTTTATCTTTTCCGGATCAATTGTAAAGGTCATCATTTTAGGAGCATATTTACTAACTTCTGGTCTTGGCTCTTTAATAACATCAGTTATAACTTTTAAAACTTTAAGTCTTGCTTCTTTGGCAGCTTCTAATGCTTCTTTTAATATCTCTTTACTAACTCCTTTTATTTTTATATCCATTTGTAATGCACATATACCATCTTTAGTTCCAGCAACTTTAAAATCCATATCACCCAAATGATCTTCTAAACCTTGGAAATCAGTTAAAATAGTATAATCTTCTTCATTAGTAATTAATCCCATAGCAATACCAGCTACTGGAGCTTTTATCGGAACTCCAGCCGCCATTAAGCTCATACAACCAGCACAAATACTAGCTTGCGAAGAAGAACCATTACTTTCTAAAATTTCAGAAACTACTCTTATAGTATAAGGAAATTCTTCTTCTGATGGTAACACTTGAAGTAAAGCTTTTTCACCTAAAGCACCATGACCTATTTCTCTTCTTCCAGGAGCTCCATACCTTCCTGTTTCTCCAACTGAAAATTGTGGGAAATTATAATGAAGCATAAATCTTTTTTCGCTTTCTAAATCTAAACCATCTAATATTTGATGTTCTCCTAAAGCTCCTAAAGTAGTAACTGATAAACTTTGTGTTTCACCTCTTGTAAATAAAGCTGACCCATGAGTTCTTGGCAGTAAATCAATTTCAGCTGATAAAGGTCTTATTTCGTCCATTTTTCTGCCATCTGGACGAATATGTTCTTTAACAACAATTTTTCGAAATTCACTATATTCAATATCCTCTAATATTAATTTTATTTTAACCTCTAATACATCTAATTCTTCTTTAGGTAAATCACTATATTTTTCAAGTAAAGTATTAATAGTATCTTCTTTAACTTTAGTAACTGCCTCTTTAGATTCTAACTTACCTTTAATTTTTAAACCATCATAAATTCCTTTAGTTGCGAGAGCTTTAACTTCTTCTTTTAAATCATTAGCTATTTCTAAAGTTTCATATTCCATCTTTTCAGTACCGATTTCTTTAATAATTTCATTTTGAAAACTTACAAGTTCTTTAACAGCTTCATGACCAAACATTAAAGCTTCTAACATATCGTCTTCCGCAACCTCTTTCGCACTAGACTCAACCATATTAATACTGTCAAAGGTTCCAGCTACAGTTAAATCAATATCAGATTCTTCACTTTGTAAAGTAGTTGGATTAATAACAAACTCTCCATTTACTCTACCTACTTTTACACTAGCTACCGGACCATTAAAAGGAATTTTACTAATCGAAGTAGCTAAAGAAGAACCAAATAAAGCAGCCATTTCTGGCGAATTATCAGGATCAACCGATAAAACAGTATTAACTATTTGAACTTCATTTTTAAAATCAGCTGGAAAAAGTGGCCGCATTGGTCTATCAATCATTCTAGCTGCTAGAGTTGCATTTTCTGTAGGCCGGCCTTCTCTCTTAATAAAGCCTCCAGGAATTTTACCAACCGAATATAATTTTTCTTGATAAAGAACCATAAGTGGAAAAAAATCAGCTAAAACATTAACATTTTTTGAAACTACTACTGTACTTAAAACTACAGTATCTCCATATCTAACTAATACTGAACCGTCAGCTTGTTTAGCTAAATTTCCATGTTCAACTATTAATTTACGACCATGAAAATCTAATTCAAACGTTTTTTTCATAAATACCTCCTCCTTTAATCTTTATTAAAAAACACTCAAAAAAGAGTGCCTATTTTCTAAGTCCTAAACTTTTTACGATTTCACGATATCTAGTAACATCTTTTTCTTTTAAATAATTAAGCATGCTTCTTCTACGTCCTACTTTTTTAAGTAAGCCACGTCTAGAATGGAAATCGTGTGAATGCGTTTTTAAATGTTCAGTTAAATCAGCTATTTCTTTAGTTAAGATAGCTATTTGAACTTCAGCTGAACCAGTATCGCCTTCACTTCTAGCATATTTTTTAACAATTGCTTGTTTTTCATTTTTTGTAAGTGCCATAGTTTTCTCCTTTCTTTCTAATATTCGCTTATACCTAGATATAAAGATGGAGTTCTTTAAATCCACGAATAAGTACATAATATAGTATACACAAATATGAACTAAAAATCAACTTTAATTCATATATTTTTGCATTTGTTTCATCATTTGATTAACTTGTTTCTGGCTAGGTGTTCTTCCCATGCCACTCATCATTGACTTAATCATTTGTTCATTAATTGGCGGATTTTCTTTTAATTGTTTTTTAAATAGTTTTCGAGCAATTAAAAATCCAATAATTACACCAACAACTAAACCACCAATTATTTTTAATAAATCAAGTAGTAGTGCTCCCCACTCCATAATATCAATTCCTTTCTGTTATATAGTTTACTAAAAACTTAAAGATTTTGCAAGGAAATTATAATAATTCTTTAATTTTATTTTTAATACTGTCATAATCAAAATGAAATTTTTTTAAAACATCCTCACTCTTGCCACTTGCTCCAAACTCGTTTAATGTAATCAAATATTTTTCATTTGAAACAAAATCCCGAAGACCGAACGAAGAAGATGCTTCAATAAAAAATGTTTTAATCCCAGCTGGTAAAATTTCGTATTTATATGTTTTGGGTTGCTTTTTAAATAATTCTACTGATGGCATACTGACAACTCTTAAATCATATCCTGCTTCCATTAAATCTTCAGCTATTTTGAAAGCCGTATTAACTTCAGTGCCTGTAGCCACTAAAATAGCTGATAATTTTTGACTTTCTTTTCTAACAATATAAGCTCCGCATTTAACTGATTCCCTTTTAGTTACTTCTAAATTATATGTTTTAGCTCGAGATAATATCAGAGCTGATGGTTTTTTTAAGCTTAAAATACTTTGCCAACTACCGACAACTTCATTAAAATCAGCTGGCCGGTAAACAGTAAAATTAGGTATGCTTCTTAACATAGAGAGTTCTTCTATTGGCTCATGAGTCGGTCCATCTTCACCAACATTAATAGAATCATGAGTAAATATATAGGTTACTGGTAAATCCATTAAAGCACTCATTCTAATTGCTGGTTTTAAATAATCAGAAAACACTAAAAAGGTTGAACAAAAAGGTAAAAATCCGGATAACGCAAGGCCATTAGAAATGCTTCCCATAGCATGTTCTCTAACTCCATACCAAATATTTCTTCCTTGATAAGTGTTAGAACTGAAATCACCTTCATTATTTAAATATACTTTGGTCGAACTAGCTAAATCAGCGCTACCGCCAAAGAGAAGTAAATTTTTTTCAGAAAAATAATTCATAACTGTTTGATTACTATCTCTTGTAGCCATTTCTTTAGGAATATCAATAGTAATGTCATTAAACGAAGTGTTAATATCCTTATTTAAAAATTTAGTTAAATAGCCATCAGGCTTACTAATGTTATAATCATTATAAAGTTTTTGCCAGTTTAAATATTTTTCCATACTTCTTTTAACTATCTTTTCCTTAAAATAATTAACAGCCTTCTCATTAACATAAAATTCTTCTAAAGGAACATTAAGTTTTTGTTTTAACTGTTTAATATCTTCTTTAGTTAATGGCTTGCCATGAACTGTATTAGTATTTTCTAATAAAGAACCATCACCTAAAATTGTTTTGACTTCAATTAACACTGGCATATCTGATTTTTTAGCTTTTTTAATTGCTTTGTCAATTTCACTAACTTTATTTGTAGCACTAAATACTTGCCAACCTAAAGCTTCGAATCTAGTTAAAACATCTTCCGTAAAAGTATGGTTAATTTTGCCATCTAATGAAATTCTATTAGAATCGTACAAAATAATTAAATTATTAAGTTTTAAAGTACCAGCTAAACTAGCGGCTTCATAACTAATTCCTTCCATTAAATCGCCATCGCCACATAAAGCATAAATATTATAATCAACAAGATTATCAGTTAACGTTTGTAAATGCTTTTCCGCAATAGCCATACCGACGGCCATTCCAATTCCTTGGCCTAATGGACCAGTACTTGCATCAACCCCTGGAGTTACTTTATATTCTGGATGTCCTGGAGTTTTTGAATCAATAGTTCTAAACTTTTTCAAATCGTCAAGCGTTAAAAAACCACACATAAATAAAGTAGCATAAAGTAAAGCCGAACCATGGCCAGCCGACATAACAAACCGGTCTCTATTTATATAATAAGAGTCGTTAATATTTATATGCATATGGTTCGCATATACAGTATAAATAATTGATGCGGAAGATAGAACAATTCCTGGATGTCCACTTTCGGCTTTACTAATCATATCAATACCTAAACTTTTTAAATTAGCTATAACATCATTTTCCATTTTATCCCTCTATTCTAAATAACATTATAGCAAACTTTTTAAATATTTTCTACCTCACTTGCTGAAACATTTACTTCGTCAAAAGTTTTTGGTGTTTCACTTCCGATATAAAATACACCTACTACCATAATCGCAAAAATAATAATCCATTTGTTTTTAATAATTTCTTTCATTTCAACCATCCTTTCTTTTATATGAACAAGCGCTTCTTCATTACATATCAATCATATCACGAACAAATATTCGTGTCAATAGTTTTTCAAACATTTGTTTGACTTTTTTTTATTTTTGTGCTAGAATGTAAACATGAAAAAATATTTAAAAGAAGGAGGATTATATGGAAGAGTTAACCAAAAGACAAAATGACGTTCTAAATTTTGTTAAATCTTATATTGTTTCTCACGGCTATCCACCAACAGTTAGAGAAATAGGAAAAGCTTTAGACATTTCGTCACCAGCAACCGTTCATGCTCATTTAAACAATTTAGCTAATAAAGGTATAATAAAAAAAGACAGTTCTAAAAATAGAGCTATCGAATTACTTGTTAAAAACGAATACGAAGAAAAAAACGAACAAATTGCTGATGTTCCATTACTTGGAAAAATTACTGCTGGTAGTCCAATTGAAGCAATTGAAATGCCAAACCAATTTTTCTCATTACCTGCTAGTTTAATTCCTAAAGGTAAAGAAGTATTTACTCTAGAAGTTAGTGGAACTAGTATGATAAATGCCGGAATTTTAGATGGTGATATTGTCATTGTCGAAAGAAAAAATACCGCTAGAAATGGCGAAATAGTTGTCGCTATGACAGAAGATAATGAAGTTACTTTAAAAACTTTTTACAAAGAAGATGGATATTTTAGATTACAACCAGAAAATGATACTATGCAGCCAATTATTTTAAACAATGTTACTATTCTTGGTAAAGCTATTGGTCTATATAGAAAAATATAAGGAATAAACACCTTATATTTTTATTTTATCTTACAAGTTGAACCTTGTAAATTATAACCAGATGGACAGCTATAATAAGGACTAGAGTAAGATGCTGATTTAGTTGAAGTAACCTTACATCTTGTACCTGTTAATGTACCTGAAGAACAACTATAATAAGAAGGTTTGGTTCTTCGGCAATCATTTTCACAATGAGCTCTAGCCTGACCTGTACATTCGTCACAATAACGAGACAGTACTGTTACAGTATAACCAGGGTATGAAGATTCCCGGCAATTATAGTTTGTACATTCAGTACGATAACCCGTTGCGCAACTACAACTACCAGTTACAGTATATGTCGCACTTACGGATGGATGGTATGTAGCTGATGTATAAGTTGTTTTCGAGCAAGTTGTTCCATTTCTCGTCCAACCACTACCAGAACAATAATAATATCCACTATGATAAGTTGCTGGTATAGTTATCGTTATCGTAGCATTACTAGATACAGTATTATATCCATCAGTAACTTTTGCTTTAAGAGTTCCATTAGCATCAAAATAAACAGATTCTGGGTTTTTAGTTGTTAAAACTTCTGAAGCAGAATTTTTTTGATAATAACATTTAACTATATCATATTTATTACACTGCCCTTTATAATCAATAATTCCATTTTGACTATTTTGCGTAATTGTTGGTACAAGTAACTCGTCTGTTTGAGCATTTTTAGATTCAGCTTCAGATTCAGTATTTAAAGAATTATAAACTTTTACTCCTATTTTATAAGAGGTATTATGTTTTAAATCAGTAAATTCATGAGAACAGCTTTCTTTATCCGTATCTATTTTTATCCACTGGCCATTATCAATCCGAAACTCATAACCACCAATTAAACTTTCTTCGTCTTTTGCTGTAGCTTTTACTTTTATACTTTTTGTTGTTGTCTGTTCTATTTCAAGATTTAATTCTGGTGGGGTATTATCAACTAATGCATATTTTCGGCATTCATCTGAATCTATATAATTATAATAATAATTACCTTCATTAGTAATTAAAATACCACCACTTTCAGGAACATCACTAATATATCCTTCTTTTTCTAATATATTAACCGAAATGCACCCCTTATCGCCTTCAGCTGGTAATTTATCGCGGTTATTACTCCCCCAACTTTGAGCAGAAAGAACTAAACTTTCTTCACTTTGTTTATCTACAATTTCTTTTCCTTTATTTATCCGATTAAGAATTAAAGGAGCAATAATCAAA
>CALVVT010000081.1 GCA_944363935.1 uncultured Bacilli bacterium | reverse complement strand
TGATTTGCATAAAAATGACAATATTCACAATTAAGATTACATTTCCCTGTTACAATTACACTCAAACATATTTTTGTATTCTTTGTTATCTTCATTTACACCTCCAAAAAATTGCCACGTATGTGGCAAATATTATTAATCTAAATCAGTTGAATATTGAGCTTTCGCATTTTGTACAACAACTAATTTTTCTTTAATTTTAGTACGTTTCACAGTTTTCCCTCCTTTCATAATTATTAGTTTTTTAATGAGATCCCTATAAACTCAAACTATTTATCTATTAAATTCCTTTATTAAACGTTTAGCTCTTGTTGTAAAAGCTTTACCCTGCCACTCCCCTCTAGGTCCAAACGCTAATGGGTCTGTTAAAATTCTAACTCTATCTTTATTTTGCAAGGTATAATCAATAGCTACAGGACTATCATTAACAATAGCTCCTACCATTGTATTCCCTATATTAGTATGAATTTTATAAGCAAAATCTATTGGCGTACTTCCATAAGGTAATTCTATTATATCACCTTTCGGTGTATATACATATACACTACTACCAAAAAGTTCTCCTTTAACTTGAGATACAAATTCTTGATTATCCGATGTTAAAGCATTAATTTCTGCCAATGACTTAAAAAATTGAAACTTTGTTTTTAAATCCTCTTGCATAGTTGTAACCGCATTCCCTTTATTTATATCCCAATATGCGGATAACCCATAAGTATCAATTTTATCCATATCATGAGTACGCATTTGTATTTGAACTAATCTATCTTGCGGGCCAAATACGGTTGTATGCAGTGACTGATACATATTAGTTTTTGGCATCGCTATATAATCCTTAAATTTACTATTTAATGGAGTATATACCGAATGTACTACACCTAGTGCTAAATAACATTCTTTAATATCATCAACAACTACTTTAATAGCTAATAAATCATGTATATCAACAAGTTTTTTTCCTTTAATAACATTTTTATAAATACCATAAACATTTTTCACTCTAGCTTTAAGTTCAAACGGCATATCCCTCTGTTCTAATAATTCCTGTATAACTTGTAACATTTCTGATGTAATCTCTTCTAAACTAGGCCTTGCTTTATCTAAAATACTACTTATTTCTTCATATATGTTCGGTTTTAAATATCTAAAGCTCAAATCTTCTAACTCATTTTTTATTTGATAAGCCCCTAGATAATATGCTAATGGAACAAATATCTCCATTGTTTCTAAAGCATTTTCTTTTTGCTTAAACTCACTTTTAAATCCAAGTGTCCTCATGTTATGTAATCTATCAGCAAGTTTAATTAAAACAATTCTAACATCTTCATCTAAACTTGTAATAATCTTTCTAGTATTTGTAGCGACTTGTTCTTCTCTTGATGAAAAATTCATTTTGCTAATTTTGGTTACCCCATCTACAAGCATTGCAACATCTTTATTAAATAATATTTCTAGCTTTTCTCTAGTAGTATCAGTATCCTCTATTGTATCATGCAAAAGTGCTGCACATATTGTATTAGCATCAGCTTTCATTTCAGATAAAACAAAAGCGACAGTAACAGGGTGAGACACATAATCCTCCCCGCTCTGACGCTTTTGGCCCTCATGTAATTTTGAAGCATACGAAAATGCTTTAGATATTAATTCTAAATCATTGTCGTCATCAATATAAACTTTTACGCTTTTCATTAATTCTTCATAAATCTTACTACTATTCATAAACCTTAATTCTCCCCGCTTTTTATATATTGCAGTTAATATTACCACTTTTTTCCAATTAATGCAATAGTTTTTTATAAAAAATTAACTACATTAAAAAAACATTCATCACATTATAGTTTTTTATAAATGTTTTTTCATAATTACATTAATCAATCAATTTTTTAATATTGTCTAAACCACTTTTTTCAAGCCTTGATATCTGGGCTTGACTAATTCCTATTTCTTCAGCTAATTCCATTTGGGTTTTGCCCACTAAAAATCTTTCAATAATTATATATCTTTCTTTATCTTTTAATTTTTGTAAAGCCTTTTTTAAAGCTATTTTAGTATCTAAATCATACATATCTTCTTCACTATTAAGCTGATCTTCTAAATAAATAATATCTCCGCCATCATTATAAATTGGTTCATACATACTAACTACATCTTTTAATGAATTTAAAGCGTCAGCTACTTCATATTCTGGATAATTAATATATTTCGCAATCATACTAACAGTAGGTTCTTTACCATAAGTATTAGTTAAATATTCTCTAGCTTTTATTGCTTTATACGCTAGGTCTTTAATACTTCTAGCTACGCGAACACTATTATTATCTCTTAAATATCTTTTGACTTCTCCTAAAATCATTGGAACGGCATAAGTACTGAATCTAACATTATGACTTAAATCAAAATTATCAATAGCTTTTATAAGACCAATACACCCTACTTGGAATAAATCGTCCATGTTATCAGTTCGGCCATTAAACTTTTTTAAAATTGATAACACTAATTTTAAATTCCCATTAATTAACTCATTTTTAGCTTCTTTATTTCCTTTCTTTAATTCTTCAAATAAAAAAACTTGCTCCTCATTAGTTAAAACTTCAATATCCGCAGTATTCACGTTAACAATATCTACTTTGTAACGTGCCATTAAAAAAATCTCCTTTCACCTCATAATGAGTTTAAAAGAGATTTTTTATGCATTTTATTTCTATATTCATTATCAAAAACTGAAAAACTTCTAACAATTTCTTCTTTATTTGGTAATTTATCAAATTCAGTAAGAACTTCTTCATATCTTTTATCTTGCTTTTTAAGTTCTAATGAAATAAGTTTTTCTTTTAAATATTCAAGTTCTTCTTTAGTTAATTTATCTTTACTATAAGTTAAAACTAAATTTATAGCCTGTTTTAAAGCTTCAATATTAATATCAAAATAATCTTGATTAACTAAATAGTAAGTAGGATTAAAATTAATAAGTTGTATTTCTTTTAACCACCGGTACATCTGATTACTCAAATTATCTTCAAGCAAACATTCCTTAAAATCTTTATTTTGTTTTTCATGCCATAGTTCTTTATAAGCTTCAAGTAAATTATCGATAAATGTAAAAGGAAATTGATAGCTATTATCGTCAAATATATCTTTAAAAATACAGTTATATTTTCTTAATATTCGTAAATCCCTATTTCTAACAATTTTCCCGTTCCAAACAAAATAATTATTATCAGTAAATGTTATTCCAAGTTTAAAAGCTGTTTTAATTAAAATATATTTAATATAACTATTATTTCGGCCTTGATTTTTCCCCCATACATCGGCAAGTTCACTTTCTAATAAATTATTATGGTCAGTTAAAGCTCCGTAACGATTAAAATAATAGGCATCTCTATTTTTAGTTTCTAAATATTCAGTAAAAGTAGAAGGCGTCATACCAATATATGGTGAACATATTTCTTCAAATATTTTAGGATAAACTGTAAGTTTAATTAAAATTGGATTAAGTAATTTTATATCAGAAATCCCCGTCATAAAAAGTTTATCCATATATTCTTTAATATCTAATTTAACTTCATTTATAGCTTCTAATGAACCAAAACGAAGAATTTTAATTAACTCTTTTTCAGACATATTAATTAGTTATTTTCGTAAAATGAGTTTTCCCACATATCGGACACACATAATCTACTGGTAATGTTTCGCCGCGGTAAATATAACCACATGTATCACACTTATAACCACTAGCTATTTTACTCTTTTGATAAGAAGAGGCTTTAGGTGGTGTTTTGCCTTTAAGAACTTCTTTATAATATTTATAAGTTAAAGGTTCTTCGTCATTTAACCAAACAGCTTCACTTACTTCACCTAAAAATACTATATGGGTTCCTGCTTCTATTTCTTCTTTAACTCTAACCGTAAATAATGAAGTCATTCCTTCTTCAATATAAGGTAAATTTAATAAATCGTATTTTACCGAATATGGTTTATATTTATCTTCAAATTCACTACTAGAAAAACCAAACCGACTAATTATATTGATATCAATATTCTGACTTAAAACAGTAACATTAAATTTTTTACTTTTTTTAATTTCTTTACAGGTATAATTTTCTTTATTTAATGCCATTACTACCATCTCTGGAGTAGCGGCAACTTGTTCAAAAGTATTAATAATACATCCGGCTTCTTTATCGCCTTTTGTACCTACTAAATACATTCCACTAGTTAAATTATTATAAGCTTTTAACATACTTCTTCACTCCTTTAATAAATACAATCAAATAAGCTAAACTAATAAATATTCCGGCTAATACATCACTTAAATAATGAACACCTAAATATACGCGGCTTAAACAAATTAAAATCATTAAAACAATTAGTAAAACAGTAAATATTTTTTTCATTTTTATACTTAAATTCATTTGCCAAATAATATAAATAATAAATCCATAAAAAGCAATCCCCATCATTGTATGCCCACTAGGAAAACTATAGCCATCTTCATAAGTTATCATTAAATCAAAGGGTCTTTCTCTTAAAAATATTAATTTTAATCCCTGATTTAATAAAAATATAAAAATAGTATTAACAAATAACAATAAACCATATTTTTTATTACTTATTACAATGACAACAATAACTAATGCGAGTAGGATAAAAATGGGACTTGCCATAGTAGTAACCATTTTCCAAAAACCACTAATAGGAATTGTGGAAATTAATTTATGAGCTTCAATATCCAAGTTATAAAATATATTATAATAAACACCAATAGCCATAAAAATAAATAAACATAAGAAAATAATAACCCCAATAATACTCTTTTTTGTAAACATAATACCTCCTATTCTGGTTCAGAAATCTTTTTTATATGATTACCAATAATATCATTAACGTCCGTAATAGTTACAAATGACGATACATCAGCATTTTGAACAATATCTCGAAGTTCTTGAATTTCTAAACGAGTTATAACCGTATAAAGAATTGTTTTTTCACTTTTTGAAACCATTCCTTTACCAGAGATAATTGTTACGGTTCTTCCTAGTCTTTTATAAATTTCTTCCGAGATTTTTTCTTCTTTATCAGTAACAATTAAAGCCATTTTAGCTTGTTCGAGGCCTTCAGAAACAATATCAATTATTTTAAAGGTTATAAAATAAGTAAGTAAAGAATATAACGCTCTATCGACACCAAAAACAAATATCGCACTACCATAAATAAAGATATTAAAAATGAAAACTATTTGTCCGACTGATAAATTTACTCTTTTACTTAATGTAATAGCTACGGCTTCTGTGCCATCTAGACAGCCCCCTTCTTTAATAACAAGGCCAACTCCAACACCAAGTAAAAGGCCACCATAAACTAAAGCTAGTAAAATATCGTCAGTTACTTCTTCAAAAGTACTAAAAACTGCTAGTAAAAAAGAAAACATTAACATTCCATAAATAGCTTTGACTAAAAATTTTTTACCAAGTTGTTTCCAGCCTAATAAAATAAATGGTAAATTTAAAACAATAATATAAATACTTAAAGAACCGCCAAATACTTTATTTAAAATAATTGAAACACCATTTAATCCACCATCAATAATTGAATTAGGAATTAAAAATATTTCTAAAGCCGCGGCAGCCATTGCGGCTCCTAAAGTAATTAATATTAGTGAAGGTATTTGTTTAATACACATCATAAACTTACTTTCCATAAATCAACAACCTTTCTTTCTAAATTATACCGCATTTTATTATTTATTTCTACTAATAACAGAAAAAATCTCTAATAAAGAGATTTTAGGCAAACCAGTTTTCATATTCATATTTAAATACTCTATAAAAATATTTTTTAGCTGGATATTTAAAATGTTTTATTAAGTTTCCTTTGCTATCATATTCAGCGAAACTATGTGACATACCACTACTAGCTACCATATTTCCATTATCTAAATCTTGAACGCTACTAACAATACTAGAATAATCTAAATCAACGGTTTCTACAAGTTCATAAGTATTTTCTTCTTCGTCAATTAAATATTTATAATACATTGATTTTTCACCGTTTTTGTAGTCTCCAGTACCTTCATAATTTGACCAATCAAAGAATGGTCTGGTTCTACTAGCTGAATAATTATTATCAAACATTACTAAATAATACTGGCCATCTTCTAAATCTTCACCTTTTTCATAAGTAATAGTGTGCTGGCCGGCATTAGCTGTAAAATTACCAACTTTATCTAAAAGTAAATCAGCATATTCAGTATCTTCATACATTGAAGTATCAGCTATTAAATATTTAATTGTTGGCTTACTATCATAATCAGATAAATAAATTATAGTACTAAGTTCTCTTGAAGATAATACAATATCATGCTCGTTAACAATACTTAAACTATTTAAATGAAGCCAATCAAGTTCGTCGCCACCATAAGTGTTACCACCTTCAGGACTTTCAGCCATATCATACATATCAGGAAGTAATTTTCTAAAATCAACTAAATCTTTTACTTTTCCACTTTCTAAATCTACAGAAATTACATGATCTTCAATAGTATCTGTTCCAAGTTTATTCGCAAGAATTAATAAACGATTATTTTCTTCGTCATAAACATAATCATGATGCATTTCATAACCATCTATTTTATATGTTTTTTCAATTTTTCCAAGGCTATTTACAGAAATCAAAGAGGTTTTAGAATTACTATAAAGTAAATTACCATCAACATTTAAAACTCTATCACTACGATAACCATCTAGTACAAGTTCAGCTCTAAAAGTTCCATTATTATCGTATAAGTATGTATTAGCTGTATAATTTTTATCCCAACCTAAAAATGTATATAAACCATTAGCCTGCTTTTCTTTACTATCGCCATTTGTACTATCAATAGTTACAGAAATATCTTCATTTGATGGTAATTTAGGAATATCAAGTTTTAATGTTTTTTCACCGATTATTTCTTTACCATCTTTTAAAGTTAATTCTAATGTATTTTTATAGCCAGGAACAAGGCCAATTATTTGATAAGCATATTCCCCATCTTTCGCATTATTAACTGCTGTTTGTTTAAAATCTTTTATATCTTTATCATTAACACTTATTTTATACTCTAAAGTATAATCTTCTTCACCAGTAAAATAAATGTTAAGACCTGTTGTATTAGTTCCATAAGGATTAACAATTAATAAAGGGGCTTCAAAAGTATAATAACTTTCTTGTTGCTTTTCACCTATTAATTTATCAATTACTTTTTGATAATTTTCATTAAAAATACTAATATGTTTATTTTTACTAACTGTTAAAACATTTTCTCCTACACTATTATTAGTAGTAAGCACTACATGTGACGCTATCCAATCATATTCAGTCGATTTTTCTTTAATATAACCATCATATAGTTTCTTTATTCCGAAACCAAGTAAAACTAGTATAGCAATTATAATAATTACTAATAAAACAATTTTTAAAATTTTTTTCATTTTCTCACCCAATCACACTATCTCATAGAATTGTGAAAATTTTATGTAAAAATACAGAAAAAATAATTTTTTTGTGCACTTATGCTTACTTTATTATATTTATAACATAAAATAATAAGGAAGGAGGTTGCGATGAACATATATGAAAAAGCTTTACAAAAAATAAAACACGATTCTAAATTTAAACCAATCTGTTGTTGCAATGAAGGAATTCCAGGTCCAACTGGACCTACAGGACCAGCTGGTGGGCCTACTGGAGCTACCGGACCAACCGGAGCGACTGGGCCTACTGGAGCTACTGGAGCAACTGGAGCTACCGGAATTACTGGTGCTACTGGTCCTACCGGTGCTACTGGTCCTACCGGAGCTACTGGAGCTACCGGACCTACTGGAGTTACTCCTAATATCACAATTGGAACTGTAACAACTGCAGCACCTGGAGAATTTGCTGCTGCTTCTATCACCGGGACTTCACCTAATTTAGTTTTAAATTTAACAATCCCTCAAGGACCGACCGGACCGACTGGGGCTTCAGGTACTACTGGAATTAGTGGACCAACTGGAGCTACTGGGGCCACCGGACCTACTGGGGCAGCTGGAGCTACCGGGGCTACTGGAGCAACTGGAGCTACTGGAGCAACTGGGCCTACTGGAGCAGCTGGAGCTACTGGAGCAACTGGAGCTACTGGAGCAACTGGGCCTACTGGAGCAGCTGGAGCAACCGGAGCGACCGGACCGACTGGGGCTACTGGAGCAGCTGGAACAACCGGAGCG
The DNA here is from genome assembly GCA_944363935.1 of uncultured Bacilli bacterium. Lineage (GTDB taxonomy): Bacteria > Bacillota_I > Bacilli_A > RF39 > UBA660 > Coprosoma. Next base: position 4,272 of record CALVVT010000081.1, on the reverse strand, counting down.
ACCGGACCGACTGGGCCAACTGGACCTACAGGGCCAACCGGACCTACTGGCGACACTGGGCCTACAGGACCATAATAATAAAAAAGCTATTGATGTTACTATTAATAGCTTTTTACTTATCTAAATTTTGAAATTGTCTGATAACTTTTTTTTCAATTCTTGAAATATAAGACTGACTAATTCCTAAAAGATCAGCTACATCTTTTTGCGTCATTTCTTCAGTATTAAAAAGTCCATAACGAAGTATCATAATTTTCTTATCACGAGCATTTAATTTATTAATTTCTTTATAAAGAAGTTTTTTCTCTACTTCTTTTTCAATTCCTCTAGTAACAATATCGTCATCGGTTCCTAAAATATCTTCTAAATGAAGTTCATTTCCTTCTGAATCAAAACTTAAATTATCTTCAAAACTAATTTCTCCTCTTCTTCGCTTATTTTTTCTTAAAAACATTAGTATTTCATTATCAATACATCTAGAGGCATAAGTAGCTAATTTTATATTTTTATCAAGTTTATAAGTATTAACCCCTTTTATAAGACCAACACTTCCAATACTAACTAAATCTTCTAAATCAACACCTGTATTTTCATATTTTTTAGCTAAAAAAACAACTAATCTTAAATTATGTTCAATAAGTTTAGCTCTGGCATTTTTATCACCATTTATCCATTTTTGAACATAATTTACTTCTTCTTCTTTAGTTAAAGGTTCTGGTAGTTTATCACTACTGCCAATAAAAAACACATTTTCGTCACCTAAAAACACACGAATAATTTCTTTAATTTTAGCAATCATTTAATTTCCTCCATTTCTTTATTTAATAATACTTCTGCTCCTTCGATATTCATGTTATCACTAAATCCAAGTAAAACTTTGTCAAAAACAAGGGAATTAACTATAACTTTTTTTGTTTTAATACACTCAATTAAACTTGTACCATTAATAGTTTTACAAGGAATTAAAATTGTATGTTTATCAAATGTGTTTTTTAAATTAGTAATAATCACTAAATTATTTTTATGTTTTAAACCATTACCACTATCTAAATAACCAGTTAAACTTAAAACATTATTTTCTAAATAAATTAAAACATCGTAATATTTATTTTCTCTATTTTTAAATAATTTCATTTGTTTAAGATAAATATATATAATTATAGGACTTATAATAAATAAAAATAAAAAAGAACTATAATTAAAATATAATTTAAAAAAATATAAAAACCCACCAAGACTAATACTTACGATATAAAAAGTAATTATATTATAAACTGTATATTTTAAATTTTTATAATAAAAAGTAAATAAATTCATTAAAATACTTAAATATATTTTTAAAATTATTCCTTGAATACTATTTATATTTAAAAACAAAATAATTATACTTAAACTACCGATAAAAGCACCAAGTAATAAATTAAAAACTTTAGCTTTTCTTTTTAATAAAATATTAGTTGTCATTAAAATTAAAAAATCTAAAAATAAATTAAATAAAAATAATATTTCAATATACATAGTCTCACCACTATAATTTTAAAATACCTTTATTTAATTATTTGTCAAAAAAAGTTTAAGCATTAATCTTAAACTCTTTAATATTATCATAAACTTCTTCTATTTTAACATCTTTGTTTATTTTATTATCTCTAGTTTTTATTTCAACAAGGCCTTCTTTTACTTTTTTACCCACTGTTATTCTAATAGGAATACCAATTAAATCCATATCTTTAAATTTAACTCCAGCTCGCTCATTACGATCGTCATATAAAACGTCAATTCCTTTTTCCATTAATAAGTCATAAATATTATCTGCAGTTTTTATCATTTCTTCGTCATTACCAGCTAAAACTAAACAAACTGGATAAGGGGCGATAGAAAGAGGCCAAATAATTCCATTTTCGTCATGATGTTGCTCGGCCACAGCTGAAATACATCTAGCGGTTCCAATGCCATAGCACCCCATATCAACTGGTTTTAATTTATTACTTTCGTCTAAATAATTAAGACCTAAAGCCTCGGAATATTTAGTACCAAGTTTAAATGTATTACCTATTTCAATACCTTTTTTAAAAGTAATTTTACTACCACAAACAGGGCATTTATCATTTTCACTAATATTAACTATATCAGCTACTTTATAAATATCAAAATCTTTTAGATTAACATTTATATAATGATAATCTTCTTTATTCGCCCCACAAACAAAATTAGTCATTTTTAAAATTTCATTATCAGCAATTATTTTAGCTTTAATATTAACAGGTCCTAGTGAACCAAAAGTACCATTTGTTATTTTTTTTAACTCTTCTTCGGTTGCCATTGTCATGTCTAAAGCTCCTAGTAATTTTTTGACCTTTGTTTCATTTAAATCTCTATCACCTTTTATTAAAATCATAACTATTTCGCCATCAATATTATAAACTAAAGATTTTACGGTATCATTAATATCGATATTTAAAAAGTTAACTAAATCATTAATTGTTCTAACGTTAGGAGTATGAACCATTTCTATTTCTTTTAGTTCTTCCTTTTTTTCATAATTGCTTTTTACTTCAGCAACTTCTATATTAGAAGCAAAATCACATTTATTACAAATAACTAAAGTATCTTCACCAATACTACTTAATGCTTGATATTCTTCAGATAAAAGGCCACCCATTGCGCCAGTATCTGATTTAACTACTCTATAATCTAAATCTAAACGTTTAAAAATATTATGATAAGCTTTAGTCATGTTAGAGTACGCTATATCAGTATGAGCTTCGTCAATATCAAAACTATAAGCATCTTTCATGGTAAATTCCCTTGTTCTAATAAGTCCATATCTCGGCCTAGCTTCATCTCTAAATTTATCACCTATTTGATAAATATTAAATGGTAAATCACGGTAAGATTTAACTTTTTCTTTAGCGGCTAAAACAAATAATTCTTCATGTGTTGGTCCAAGTAAATAATCACGTTCATAACGATCTTTTAACTTAAACATATCCTTACCAAATGAAGAAAGTCTTCCTGATGCTTCAAAAACATCAGAAGGTAGTAATATCGGCATTGATAGTTCATTGGCTCCTGCTTTATCCATTTCTTCTCTAATAATATTTTCAAGTTTTTGTTTTACTTTTAAACCAAGGGGCAAAAACATATATATACCACTAGCTGTTTTTTTAATCATTCCACTTCTTACAAGTAAATTACCACTAGTAGAATCTTCGTCTTTAACATTTTCTCTTAAAGTATAAAAAAAAGTATTTTTAAGTCTCATAACAAATCACCAAGGATATTATACAAAAAAATAAAAAAAATAACAAGTTTTATTATTTAATATAAAACTCATTATTTTAAAGTTTTTTCAATCGTTATTAAAACATCTTGATATTCTTTATATAATTTCTTTTTACCTTTAAGTTCATTTTCTTTAGTTCGAGCCTTTGTTTTAAGTTCATTAATCATTTCCGTTTGTTTAGTACTTATAAACTCATACTTATCTTTTTGATTACTTGCTTTATTAATAGTTTTTTCTCTATGGTTTTTAATTAATTTATTACTTTTGTTTTCAAGTGTTTTAGTAACTTTATCTGGAGTATTTTTTAAAGTATATCTAATTATACTAATAACCGTTAAAATAATTAATAAAAGTAAAAATAAAGCTCCAACTATCCAGTTTATAATTCCCATAGGAATAATAAAAACTGTAACTAATATAAGAATAATACCAAATATAATAGTTAATTTTAAAATAATATTAAATGTCTTACTTAAATCATTATCTAAATCAACATTTTTATCTAATTTACTACTAACCTTACTTATTTGTTTTTGTTTATTATCAATTTTAACCGAATTAATTTTATTACTTCTATTTAAATAACGTTCTAATTTATTTATTTGTTTTTTTAATAAATTAAGACTTTCTTCATCGTTACTTATCGTTACTTCTAACTCTTTTATTTTTTTTAAATATTTTTCTTTATTTTCTTTTAAATACTTTTCTTTTTCCAAATCTTTTGACATAAATCTCACTCCTAAACCATGAGTTATTATAATCAAAATAAAGATTTTGTCAAATTACTTCTTTTGTTTTAAAAGATATTTATTCATAAATTCATTTAAATTTTTCAAGTTCTAACCTTTACTAGTTCTAATAATTCTTATTTTTCCGTCATTTGATTTATCAGAAGTTGTTTCACTAGATAAATCTTTTTTAAGACTATAAGAAACATTTTTGTCTTCTATAATAGTTTCTGATGCTTTTTCTATAACTTGTTCTAA
>CALVVT010000080.1 GCA_944363935.1 uncultured Bacilli bacterium | reverse complement strand
AGCAATGCCAAAAATATTAAATGGATTAACCACAGAAGCAAGAAGAATGATAAAAGAAGATGCAATGTATAAAGTAGGAGTATTAAATTATAATAATACAAGTATGAGTCAAGATATGGAACAAGTAAATGCAACGAAATGGAAAGGGAAAGTGGCGCTTATTGATGCAACAGAATACGTCAGAGCAAGTACAAATAGTAATTGTACTAGAGTTTATGCATTTATTTATAATAGTAATTGCTATAACAATAGTAATAGTCACAACTGGATGTATAATAGCAATTCGTGGTGGACAATATCACCGTATTCTAGTGTAATCACATACTACATGTGGTATGTTGGTAGCAGTGGAGCCTTTCTAGACTATAATGGTTTCCATGGTGATTCCAACGATAGAGATGGCGTACGTCCTGTAGTAACGTTATCCCCAGAAGTTAAAATAACTTCGGGAGATGGCTCACAAAATAATAGTTACAACTTATCAATATAAAAACTCGGAGTTATTTACCGAGTTTATTTATTTGGGTCAACTAATATTTTAATAGCATCGTCATTTCCACTAGTAAGCCGTTCATAAGCTTTTTGAACTTCTTCTAAACTAATAGTATCACTAACGAATTTTAATACATCTATTTCTTTATTGGCCATTAAATCAATACAAGTTTGAAATTCTTCTTTAGTATAGGCAATAGCACCTTTTAAAGTAAGTTCTCTAGTTACAGCAACTACAGTTGGAATATTAATAGCTCCTGTTGCTACTCCAACTAAAACTACTGTTCCGCCAGGTTTAACAGCCATTAAAGCACTAGTTACAGCAGGTTCATTACCACAACACTCAATAACTACATCATAGCCTTTAATAGTATCTTCGTAAACCTTTTTAAGCATATTTTCGTCTTTAGCGTCATAATACTTATCCGCAACTTTTAAAGCTACAGCTTTTTCAGCTCTAGCTATATTAGCTTCACTAATCACAACATTACTAGCTCCCGCTTTTTTGGCAAACATTGCAGATACAAGACCAATAATACCTGCACCAATAACTAATACTTTATCACCTATTTTTATATTCGCTAAATTAACGGCATGAAGGCCAACTGCAGTTGGTTCAGTCATTGCTACTTCTTCGTCACTTATACTATCTGGTACTTTTAAAACCATATCAGGTCTAATACTTGTTTTAGGCGCTAGAGCACCTGGACTAGTTAAAGAAAGGCCTAAAGCATTGCTCCAAGTTTCCGGACAATACTGTGGATTACCAGTCTTACAAGCTTCACAGTTATCGCAAGGTGAAATAGGTAAAGCTGTTACTCTATCACCTATTTTTAAGTCTTTTCTACTACCTGGATTAGTAACTATACCACAAAATTCATGGCCCATAACTAAACCTGCTGGAGTTCCCATTACCCAATTATGGATATCAGAACCACAAATACCACATTTTTTAACATCGACAATTACTTTATCAGAATTTTCTGGTTCATTAATTTCTGAAACTTCAAACTCTTTTACACCTTTTATTTTCACACACTTCATTTTATTACCTCCCATATAATTGTATCACATTATTTTTATTTTGTCCTTATTTTCAAAGTATCTTCACTAGATAAGTGTCCAATTAACAATGAAGAATTAACATCATGTTTTTGTTTATTCTTATATACTTGCTTTTCGTCAAAGTTAGCATAACAATATTTACATAAATGCGGGCAACTATTATAAGAACCAATATCAACCATTTGCACACAATTACAATCTCTTTCTGCCCATTTTTTATAGTTAGTTTTCCCAGTTAATTGATAAGCTAACGTTTTAGATAAACATTCACCTTTAATAAATCCATACTCCGTTAAATCACGTTTTTCCGCACAAGTACTTACTATCATATTATTTTCTTTAGCACTCCCGCTAAAACTAATTCCTATTTCTTTATATATTTCTTCAGTAAAAGGTTTTATTTTTAAAACATTTATATTTTTTCGAACATTTTTATAATTATCAATAAAGGATACAATAATTTTATCAATATAGCCATTTAATAAAGTACATAAATTATTAAAAGCTTTTTTATGATATTCTACATTATATTTATCACTAATAAATATTGGATCATAACGAACTACTACATTTTCTTTACCTAATATTTGAGATATTTTTTTAACACTTTCAATAATTAAACCTTTAGGCAAAACATTAGGCTCAATATCTTTTTTATATGGGGTTATTGTAATATGAAAAATAATAGGTTTTTTTATTTCTTTTAAATATGGAATTATTGGTATAGGGCTTTTAGTACAAAAAAGCATTGCATCAACATCTTTAAAATATATTCTACTAACTAATTTTTCATTAAAAGGATTTCTTACATCGACAAAACCTTTTCTATAACAATTAATAAACCATTTACTGTAAAAAGCAATTATATCAGTTCTCCCACTAACATTTAAAATCATATACTCACCTACCAAAAAACAGCTTTTCGCTGCTTTAAAGTTTTATTTTTTCTTTAATGTAATCTTTTACTTCGTCTATTTTTAAAGTAACTTGCTCCATTGTGTCTCTATCTCTGATTGTTACTTCATTATTTTCTAAAGTATTATCGTCAACAGTTAAACAATAAGGAGTACCAATAACATCTTCCCTTCTATATCTTTTACCAATATTTCCTGTTTCGTCATAAGTACAAACAAACTCTTGCGCTAAATCACGATAAATTTCTTTAGCTTTTTCACTATGCTTTTTCTTAATAAGTGGTAATATAGCTAATTTATAAGGCGCTATAAAAGGGTGAAAATGCATAACTTCTCTTGTCTGTCCATCTTTTAATACTTCTTCTTCATAAGCATCAGCAAGAAGCGCTAGTAACATTCTATCAAGGCCAACTGCTGGTTCTATAACATAAGGAATATATTTTTCATTAGTTTCTGGATCTAAATAAGTTAAATCAGCTCCCGAATGTTTAATATGCTGACTTAAATCATAATCAGTTCTATCAGCTATACCCCAAAGTTCACCATAACCTTGTGGATAATTGTATTCGATATCTGTAGTTGCTTTACTATAAAAAGATAGTTCTTCTTTCTTATGATCACGATATCTTAAATTATCTCGAGAAATACCAATTGTAACTAAAAAATCCATACAGTATTTACGCCAATAATCAAACCATTCTAAATCAGTTCCTGGTTTACAGAAAAATTCCATTTCCATTTGTTCAAACTCTCTTTGCCGAAAAATAAAGTTTCCTGGAGTTATTTCATTTCTAAATGATTTTCCTGTTTGGCCAATTCCAAAAGGTATTTTAGCACGCATACTTCTTTGAACATTAGCAAAATTAACAAAAATTCCTTGAGCAGTTTCTCCTCTTAAATATACTTTATTCTTATTATCTTCGACAACGCCCATCGTTGTTTCAAAAAGTAAATTAAATTTTCTAATTGGTGTAAAATCATTACTACCACATGATGGACAAGTAATATTATTATCTTTAATAAAATTTTCTAATTTTTCATTACTCCAACCATCACCAGTTTCCGCACCTTCAGTAAATTCTTCAATTAATTTATCAGCACGATGCCGCATTTTACATTTCTTACAATCGATTAAAGGATCAGAAAAACTTGCTACATGCCCTGAAGCTACCCATACTTCGGGATTCATAATAATAGCGCTATCAAGACCATAAATATTGGGTTTTTCCGTAATAAATTTTTGCCACCAAGCTTTTTTTAAATTATTTTTTATTTCTGCTCCTAATGGTCCATAATCCCATGTATTAGCAAGGCCACCATAAATTTCACTTCCTTGAAAAACAAAACCATATTGTTTACAAACACTAACTAATTTTTCCATTGTTACTTTTTCCATATTATCTTCCTTTCCCAAAAAAAGAATTCCCCTAAATATGTAAGGACGAGCTATCCCGCGGTTCCACCTTACTTATTCTAGAAGAATCCCTTTATAGTATATGACTCCAGGTTTCCAAGCCCATCTTCGCCTATATAACAGTCTTTAAAACTATGACTGCTTTAATTTTTCTAACTGATTAATATTATATGTAAAAATAAAACTATTGTCAACCTAATTCGTATTTTCTCCAGGATAAACTCATGCGTTTATAAAAAGCATATGTTTTTAAATGGACTTAATATTTTTACATCTAATAATTTAAAAATATTTTGATTTCTAATTTGACCAACAAAATCATATAAACCTTCAAACAGATATCTATATATTCGCCTTAACTACTTTAATTATTATACAGAAAAAAATAAAACCAAATATCATAGTCCTAGAACATTGAACATTTCAACTAATTATTTAATTAGAATATCACATAAATCTTTAACACAATATAATTTTATAAAATATATTCGTTTTTCTTCAGAAAGAAGAACAGAATTCTTCTTAAAAATATCAAGTAATTTTTCATAATGACCATTAATACTATCGTGGCTTGCAACAATCATACTATCTTTAGAAACAGTAGTTAAATTTAAATCAATCCCATTAATTTTAGCAAGTTCTTCAATAAACTCTCTTTGGGCCCTACCATTGCCCTCTCTAAAAGGATGAAGGGCATTAATATCTGCAAATAAAATGGCTAATTTTTCCAACTTAACTTCATAGCTATATTTAGTAAAATACTTTTCTTTTTTTAATTTGCTAAAAATATCATTAGCGAAAGAATCAATATATTCACATAAACAAAATAAATCTAGTTTAGCAATATTACAGTTTCTGATATCTCCAGCCCATCTATAAACATCTTGAAAAAGAAACTTATGAATAGATTTTAAATGATTAAAATCAAAATGGCCTTTTATAGGTTCTTCATTCAACCAAGCAGTACGTAATGCAACTAAACCCCTTTCAGCATCATAAAGATCCTTTTCATTTGTAATATTAAGTTTGTTAATCAATACATCAGAATCTTTATAACAATAATTTGCAGTTTTTTCATACGTGTATTTATATTTATTATCCATAAATTTTCCTATACTTATCAATCATCTTTTTTCTTTCAGTATCAAAAGTGCTTTTTCCAGTATAACAATCATGTAACGTATTTTTAAGCTCTTTTGTCAGTGGCATACCTTCCTGGGCCATTGCGCCATCAACTTTTTTTATTTTATTTTGGATTTCTTTTTCATTTCTAATTATTTTCATGGTCATCACTAACTTTCATTTTATACTATATATTATATCATATTCTCTATTACATTGACAAACCAAGCATACTTGCCTTAATCACCCAAATATTATTATACAAAAAAAGATTTAAAATCTTTAAAAATCATAATGGCAGGGGTAGCAGGAGTTGAACCCACATCAGCGGTTTTGGAGACCGTTATTCTACCATTGAACTATACCCCTAATTCATTTAAGTACAGGTACATTATATCACATTACCATATATTATTCAACTATCTTTTAATTTTTCATATAATAATCTAGGTGATATTATGATAGTTAACTATACCTCAAATGAACGAGATTTATTAGCCAGATTAATGCGCGCTGAAGCAGTTGGAGAAGGAGATTTAGGCATGTTAATGGTTGGTAATGTTGTTGTTAATAGAACAATATCTAACTGTTTAACTTTTAAAAATATAAGCAGTATTAGTGAAGCCATATATCAATCTCCAGGTGGATTTGCAGGAATAAATAGTCCATTATTCTTTAGCGCTCCATCCGCTCATGAAAGAGAACTTGCTGATAGAGTTTTAGCTGGCGAATATTATTATCCGGCTACTAATGCTTTATGGTTTTATGCCCCAGCTACTGGTCAAAGTTGCCGAAGTACTTGGTGGGAGCAGCCATTAAGTGGTAGATATAAAAATCATTGTTTTTACAAACCTAAATCAGGTGAATGTAAAGAATTACACTAAAAAGAAGTTAAACCTACATACTTTCCGTAAGTTTAACTTCTTTTTCTATGGTTTTACTACCACGAATTATAGTTAATGTAACAGTATCACCAACTTCATGCTTATAAAGTTCATATTTTAAATGACTACTATCACTTATTTCTTTATCGTCCATCTTAACAATAACATCGTTTGTTTTAATATCAGCTTTTTCAGCTGCAGAACCTTCTTCAACTTCAGCTACAACAACGCCTTCTTTGATACTATCGTCTAATTTCAAGTTATTGCGATAAAGCATAATTGTATTAGAAACATCATACATACTAATACCAAGAACCGGTCTTTCTATTTCTTCTCCTGCTTCTAACTTATCAATACTAGCCATAGCTACTTCAATTGGAATAGCAAAACCCATACCTTCAATTTCACTGGTTACAAGTTTCATTGAATTAACGCCGATAACTTCACCATTAATATTAACAAGTGGTCCACCACTATTACCAGGATTAATTGAAGCATCAGTTTGTAAGGCTTCCATCACATAAGAACCATTATCACTATTCACCGTAATTGTTCTTTGCTCTCCAGAAATAATTCCTTTCGTAACTGTTCCCATATACTCACTACCAACTGGTGTACCGACAGTAAAAACAGTATCGCCTATTTTAGCGGCTGTACTATCACCAAGTTCAGCAACTTCTAATGCCGCATCAGCATCAATTCTTAAAGCCGCTATATCGGCATAACTATCACCACCAAGGAAATCAGCAGAAACTTCGTCGCCAGCTGTATTAGTCACTCTAACTTCACTAGCTCCTTCAACGACATGATAATTCGTTAAAATATAGGCATCCTTATTAGTTTTTTTATAAACAAAACCGGAGCCTGAAGAAACAGCTCGACCACCTTGATAAGTTTCAATTAAAACAACCGCATCATATATTTTATCAACAGCTTCATAAATACTATCGCTTTCACTAATTGTCACATTTCTTTTAGAAGAAGCTATCTGAACTTCATCATTATTTGTAAAATATAAAGTTCCAAATACTCCCGCACTAACTAATGCGATAACGGCAACTAAAATAATAATTTTTTCGCGCATAAAATCCTCCTATTCTATTTCTTTAATGTCATACCAATTTTTGGGAAAACCAATTTTATTTAAAATATCTTCAAGTGGTACTGCATTTACAGCATCGTCAAGTTCTTTGACTTCCTTACTTATTTCATCTATCATTTCATTAAATTCTTCTTTTGTTAACATTATTTTTAAAATGATAACTAAAGAAAATAAATCATTTTTACCATATATATAACCATCTTCGTCTTCCGGAATATTTAAATAAGAATGATATTTATTACTCGGAATACTATTTTGCGTTCGGTGGTCATATAAAATATCTTCATGAGCACATACATTACGGAAATTAGAAAGTAAATCTAAATATAAATCTAAAGTACTAGCTTCAATGTCGTAAAATTTAGCGATATTAATTTGATCTTCTACTTTTAATATACTATAAAGTTCCGCAATTATCCCTAAAGATAAAACTTTAACTAATACCCATAAAGGAATATAACCATAATTATCAATATAATGACTTGTCGCGGCATGTTGATTTCCATTTTTATGAACTTGCCTTTTTATTTTATTAAGGACATCCTTTACTTGCCTATTTTTTAAAGTATCACCAGTAAAATTACGAGGATTTAAATAATCAGTTTCCCGAAAACCATATTTTTTTGATAATTGATAACTAATGATAGATTTCATATTATTCTCAACTATTAAAATATTTTTAAAGAAGGTATTTCTTATTTTGCGGTCAAAAACAAACATTGCGTATAATTCTTCAAAAGTTGTTCCGGTAATATATCTATCACTTTTATAGTGTTTCATAAATAAATGCCGATAACCACTTAAAAAGTAATAATTTTCACGAAATAATATCTTTCGCGCAAAAGTTTCATTATTAACGACTAGCCCCTTTGATTTTAAAATAGAGATTTGCTGGTCTAATGTTCTAAATATTTTATTAGCCATATCTTTTCACCTATCATTAATTATACCATAACTTTAACACTTTTTTGTGATAAACATTTGAAATTAATGATTAAAATATTTTACTGTTCCTTTTCTTACAGCTTCAGCAATTTTTAATTGGTAACTTTCTGTTTGTAATAGACTTCTTTCTTTAGCATTTGATAAAAACCCTAATTCTAATAAAACACCAGGTTTTGTTATTCTTCTTTGTAAATATAAAGTACTATCCTCTTTATATTTTCTATCAGTATCTAAATATCTAATAAATTCTTCTTGATATATTTTCGCAATTTTCTTATTTTCACTATTTATTTTATCGTAATATGCTTGGGCTCCCATCCAACTAGAATCAACATCAGCATTTAAATGAATTGACAAATAAAGATCGCATCCTGATTTATTAATTATATTAGCTCTTCTTGATAAATCACTTCTTTTACGATTACTAGCTTCATTAGCTGATAAATCATAATCGCCATATCTTGTTAAATAAACGACAGCGCCATCTTTTTTTAAAGCTTTCATTATTTTATTACTAATATCTAAATTTAAAGTCGATTCCTTAACGTTTTTATAAAAAGCTCCCGAGTCTTTCCCACCATGTCCTGGGCCCTTGTTAGCATAATTTTAAATTTCAAAATTCCATTTAATTTCAATAACTCTTGATTTCGTTTCTTTGTCATAATTACCTATATAAACTTTATCAATAAACTCATCAATTATCATTT
>CALVVT010000079.1 GCA_944363935.1 uncultured Bacilli bacterium | reverse complement strand
TTAAAAATTTGATATAATTTATTATGATAGGTAGCGTGATAATATGAATAACAAAGGGCAAGCTTTAATTGAGTTTATTTTGATAGTACCAGTATTAATATTAATCTTTTTAGCTTTAGTTGATATTGGTAATATTTTTTTGAAAAAATATGAACTTAATGATAATTTAGAAACAGTTGCTACTTTATATGAAAATAAAGAAATGGAAAAGCTTAATAACTTTGTTAATGCTCAAAACATTACTTTTAAAGAAAGTAAAAATAACGATTTAATTAATTTAACCGTTACGAAAAATGTTAAAGTATCGGCGCCAATATTATCTAATGTTCTTGGTAAAAAGTTTAAAATTGAAGCTTCTAAAAACATTTATAGTGAGGAAGCACATGGATAATAAAGGACAGTCTTTGATTATTTTTGTTTTGCTTTTACCTTTAATCTTACTTTTAATTATGGGAATTATTGATTTAGGAAATTATCACGTTACTAAAGGTAAGTATGTAAATGAAATAAAAAGTACGATTAAATATAGTTTTACTAATGAAAATATTAGTAAAGAAAAAATAGAAAACCTTTTAAACAGTAATATAGGTGGGGTAAAGGAAGTAAAAATAGATAATAATCAAATAACGATAACAGTTAAAGATAAAGTTCATAGTTTATTTAGTAATTTAAATTATGACATTAATTTAAGTTATACTGGTGATAAAGTGGGGAAAAAAATTATAGAAGAATAAGAAGGTGACTTATGGCTTTAAAGAATGCTAAAATAATTACAGTAACGTCAGTTAAAGGTGGAGTTGGTAAAACGAGTGTTGTTTTAAATCTTGCGCATGCATTTGCTTATAATAAGCAAAAAACATTAGTTATTGATTTAGATTTATATACTGGTTCTTTAGCAATGTTATTTGGTGTAGCTGATCAACCTAATATTTTTAACTTTGCTACTGATTTAATGGTTAATAAATTTAAACAAACTAGTGATTATATAAAAAAATATAATGATTATATCGATGTTTTACCAGCCTTAAGAGATCCACGAAACGTTAGTAAAATAGATGCGAAATATATTGATTTATTAATAAAAAAATTAGTCCATATTTACGATGTTATCCTTATAGATACTAATCATATAACTGATGCAGTTAAATTAATAAGTATGGATTTAAGTAATACTATTATCTATGTAATGACTAATGATATTAGTGATTTAAGAAATATGAAAACTATGATTTCTATTTACGAAGATATGGAAATAGATAAATATAAAATTATTTTAAATGAAGTATTAAGTCATGAAAACTATAATCGTTATGACGTTCGTAATGTTATAGGAACTGATGTTGATTATATTTTACCTCATAGTTTGTACCAGCGTAATTATCAAAAAAATATTTTAAATCAAAATTACTTTGATAAATTAAATCCAATATTTAAAGAAATAGTAAGTGATTTAGTAAAAGAGGTGAACTAAATGACCCGAAAGTTTGTCGACGAATTTGCTGTTAATTTAAAGCCAAAAGTAACCGATGTAGTTAATGATTACGATGCTTTTCCCAATAAAAGTTTATTGGAAAAACTTCGAAATGAAATTATTCAAAATTTAATCGATAATAATGTAAAATCACATGAAACTATGGACGATTTTGTTAAAAGTCAAATCGATAAAATAATCTTAGGTTATGATTTAACTTTAGACGAGAGAAATTATATATATAATTTAATCGATAACGAAATTAATGGTTATGGACCATTAACTGAACTATTAAAAGATAAAGATTTATCAGAAATAATGGTTAATAGTAAAGACGAAATTTATATTGAGTTTAATGGTCAAATAGTTAAAGACGAAAGTGTTAGTTTTATTAATGATGATCATATTGTTAGAGTAATTCAAAGATTAATCCAACCATTAGGAAGAACTATCGATACCGCTCATCCAATGGTTGATGCGCGACTTGCTGATGGGTCGAGGTTAAATGCTGTTTTACCACCATTATCGATAAATGGACCGGTTTTAACAATTAGAAAATTTAAATCAGAACTCGCAAATATTGAAGATTTTTTAAGAAGTGGAACTTTAACAACTTATATGGCCAGGTTTTTAGAAGCCTGTGTCCACGCTAAACTGAATATAATTGTTGTTGGTGGTACTGGTAGTGGTAAAACTACATTACTTAACGTTTTATCTTCGTTTTGTAGTGAAGATGAACGAATTATTACGATTGAAGATGCTGCTGAACTTCAGCTTAAACAAAGTCATGTCGTTGCTTTAGAAACTAGAAACGAAGGTTATGAAGGAACGGGCATGATAACAATTAGAGATTTAGTTATTAATTCTTTAAGAATGAGACCAGATAGAATAATTGTTGGAGAAGTTCGTGGTAAAGAGGCTTTTGATATGTTACAAGCTATGAATACTGGTCATGATGGTAGTATGACAACCATGCATGCAAATGGGCCAGAAGATGCTTTAAATAGGCTTGAAACAATGGTTTTAATGAATGGGATTGAAATTCCAGTTCTAGCGATTAGAGAGTATATTGAAAACGCTATTGATTTAGTTGTCCAGATGCAAAGACTTTCTGATGGAAAAAGAAGAGTTACAAGTATTAGTGAAATAATTGGTATTGAAAAAGGAGAAATTAAACAAAAAGAAATATTTAGATATAAACAAACGGGAGTCCTTCCAAATGGGGATGTTGTAGGTGAGTTTTTCATGCACAAGTACAAACCTAAAGTACTAGCCAAAATAAATGCTAAAGGACTTGACGATTTATCAGATATGTTTGAATAGAGGTGAGTAAAAATGGGCGAAAATAATTTTAATATTTATAGTAATGAAAATCCAACTAAAAACGATATTAATGTAGTATTTTCCCCAGAAACTAATGCTACCTCTTACTCGTATACCGTTTATAAAAATGACCATGTTTATTTAACTAATAATGTTACTGGTAATAATAGTGTTAATATTAATTTAAAGGATACAGGAACTTATAAAATAGTAGTTCAAGTAAATATTAATAATGAAATTAAAACTATTCAAAGTGGTTTATATTATATCGATAAAAAAGCTCCAGTTTTAAATACCCTAGAAGATAAGGTTGAAATAAAAAAAGGTGAAGATTATCAGTTTAAAGTAACTGCTACTGATAATTTCGATGGAAATATAACTAGTAAAGTTACTAGTAATATTACTAGCTTAAATTTTGACGAAATAGGGCATAAAGAGCTAATATATAAAGTTAGTGACGAAGCTGGTAATGTGACGACGAAAACGGTTGATGTTAATATAGTTGCTGGCACGCAAACTTTATTATTAGTTCAAATAATTTTAATTCTTTTACTTTTGTTTGCTTTATCTATCTTTTTAAGATTTAAGAAAACCCTTAATTTAGAAAAGAGAATTGAACCTTATGCTCTTTCACCTAAATATGGTAAAAGATTAGTATTAATGGATTATTTTGTTTCTTGGTATCAGAAAGTTAATCGTAAAATATCTAATATTTTAAGTAAATCGGTATTTGCTAGTAAATATGCTAAAAAATTAGATAAATATGTTGTTGTAACAGAAAATCATAAAAGTGGTCTAGAAATAATGGCTTTAAAAGTTATAACGGCTTTATTATTAGTTATTGTCGCTTTTATTACTAATGTTATTCAAATGCAGTTTATGCCTTTATATGAAATAGGTATTCCACTGCTTGTGGGTTTCTTTATTCCTGATATCGTTTATTTCTTTAAATATAAAATATATCACCGAGCTTTAGAAAATGATTTATTAACCGCAATTATTATTATGAATAATGCTTTTAAAAGTGGCCGTAACATTACGCAAGCTATTGAAATAGTTGGCAGTGAGTTAGATGGATTAATTGCTAAAGAGTTTAAAAAAATGAGTTTAGAGCTTTCTTATGGTTTAGATATTGATGTTATTTTTAAAAGGTTTGCTAAAAGAGTAGATATTGAAGAAGTAAATTATTTAACAGCTTCCTTAACTGTATTAAATAAAACTGGCGGCGATATTATTGAAGTCTTTTCAGCCATTGAAAAAACAATGTTTAACAAGAAAAAGTTAAGACTAGAACTTGCTAGTTTAACTGGTAGTAGCCGAATTATTGTTTATGTTTTACTTGGTATTCCATTTTTCTTTGTTTTAGTAATTACTTTACTTAATCCAAGTTACTTTTTACCTTTTGTCACCACTGATCTAGGACTAGTTTTACTTGGAATTATGATAGTTTATTATATTTTATTTATAATTGTGGTAAGGAAAATTATGAAGGTGGTGATATAATGAGTGAAAAAAATAAATTTATTCGCAAATTATATCGCGAGAAAGATGTTAAAGATATTGAACGCAAAATAAGATGCTTGGGTAGTGATGCAAAAATTGATGCGGGAAGTTTTATTAGTTTAAGAGTTTATACGACGATAATTGTCTTTATTCTTGCCATCTTTATTTTTGAAAATGGTTATATATATGCCCCTTTTATCGCTATTATTTATTACTTTTTATTCTATTATGTATTTATTAGTAACCCACTAAAAAAAAGAATAAATAAACTTGATAAAGAAGCCTTACAATTTTTTGAAATATTGACGCTTACTTTAAAATCAGGCCGGAATTTAGAACAATCTCTTCGGGTTACTTGTGATAATGTCGATAATGAAGTATCTGAAGAATTTAAAAAAGCTTTATTTGAGATGGATTTTGGTAAAAGTTTAATGGAAGCTTTAAATGATATGAAAAAAAATATACCATCTGAAACTATTAATAATATTATTTTAAATATTACTGGAGCAAGTCAGTTTGGTAATAGTATTTTAGAAACAATGTATAATCAAATTGATTTTTTAAGAGAAAAACAAATTTTAGACGTTAAAGGACAAATAAATAAGATTCCTAATAAAGTTAGTATTGTTTCAGTTATTTTTGTCGTTCCACTTATTATGTTACTTGTTTTAGGGCCTTATTTAATTGAGTTTATTAGTTAGGGGGAATAGGTTATGTATTATTTTATTGGAATTAAAGAGCCGGGTATGAGTGCCCTTGCATGTGTGCTTTATGACTTAGGTTATGAGGTTTGCGGTAGTGATAAACCGGGTGATTTTTTTACAACTGATGGCTTAAAGGCGCGCAATATTAAGGTTTTAGACTTTAATAAAGATAATATTAAAGAAGATATGATTATTATTAAAGGTAGTAGTTTTGATGAAACTAATGAAGAAGTGTTAGAAGCTGAAAGATTAGGTCTTAAAATCTATACTTATCCTGAAATGGTAAGCAAACTTACGAAGATGTTTCAAACAATTACCGTGGCTGGTTGTCATGGTAAAACGACAACTGCTTCAATGCTTGCGCATGTTTTAAGTAATTTAAGGGGAGTTAATTATTTAATTGGTGATGGTACTGGGCATGCCTCTAAAGAAAATAAATGGTTTATTTTAGAAGCTTGTGAATATAAAAGACATTTTTTAGAGTATGAACCTTATTATGCGATTATTACCAATATCGATTATGACCACGCTGATTATTTTGAAGATATTAATGATGTTGTAAATGCCTATGAAGAGTATGCTAATAAAGCTGAAAAAATGGTTATCGCGTGCGGAGATGACCCTTATACTCATAGTTTAGAAGTAAATCCTCCAGTATTTTACTATGGTACTGATGATGATAATGATGTCATTGCGAAAAACGTCCAGTATGATACTGATGGCACTAGCTTCGATGTGTTTGTCGAGGAAAATTATTATGGACATTTCGATTTGCCAGTTTACGGGAAAGCGGGTTTACTTAATGCTTTAGCTGTTATTAGTTTTTGTTACTATGAAAGATATGAAGCAAAAGATGTATCTAAATTTTTAAAAACTTTTGAAGGCGCTAATAGAAGATTTAATGAAACAGTTATTGGTAGTAATGTACTTATTGATGATTATGCCCATCATCCAGCCGAAATAAAGGCGACAATAAAAGCTGCAAAGCAAAAATATCCGGATAAAGATTTAGTAGTTGTTTTAGAACCACATACTTATAGCCGGTTAAAAGCTTTTATTGATGATTATGTAGAAATTTTAAAAAATATAAAACATGTTTATATAATGGATGTCTATGATGCCAGAGGTGAAGAAGCCGAAGTTACGAGCGATGATTTAATTAAAAGATTAGATAATGCTGAAAAAATATCTAAAAATGATATGAAAAAACTTTTAAATTATGATAATTCAGTATTAATTTTTATGAGTCCTAATGACATTAGAAACCTAGAAAAAGAGTATATAAAAATAAAGGAAAGTTAACCTTTATTTTTTAAATATTTTAATTATATCATCATCAGGGATATTTAAAACTCTGATTATTTTTTTTAAAGTACTTATTTTAGTTTTGGTTTCATCTTTTTCAATTCTTTGTAGCTGCCTCCAGCTTATATCTAGTTTTTCGGCTAACTCTTCCTGCGTTAAACCTCTTTTTTTCTATATTCTTTTATCATAGTATCACTACCTAAATTAATTATTTCATATAAGTGATTTAGACACCACGTTATTAAATATCGTGGTAGTTTTTAAACTTTTTTTATTATGATTAAGTTATAAAAAGTAAAATATTGTAAAAAATAATTATAAATAATTTAAAATTAATTGATTACTAGCCTAAAATAGTTTATAATAAGAATAGAAAAATAAGAAAGTAGGGATTATATGCGCCGGGAACGTAAGCGAAATAAAATAATAATAATTATATTAATAGGAATAATATGTTTGATGGGTGTAGGTTATGCGGCCTTTCAAACTAGATTAAATATAACAGGCACTAGTAATATAAGTAGTGACTGGAATATTAGAATAATAAGTGCGGAAGTAAGCAGTATAAATGGTGATGCCGAAAATGTTAAAAATACGTATAGTGAATTAACAGCCGACTTAGAAGCTAATTTATATAATAAAGGAGACTATGTAGAGTACAGTATTATAGTAGAAAATGCTGGTACTTTTGATGCCAAATTAGAAACACTTGGCATAACTAATTCAAATAATGAAGCGGTTAAAATAACGAGTAGTGGTCTAACTAAAGGACAGACTTTATATAAAAATACAACAGCTACATTAAAGGTTAGAATAGAATACAATAATGCTTATGAAGGCGATGCGTCAGGAACAAGCGGAGAAAGTACCGTAGATTTAGAATTTGTTCAAAATAGTGAAGGAACAATCGAACCAACAGTAGACCATTTAGTAACCTATGACTACACCACTAATGGTGGAACAAGTACCACTGCCGAAAATGCTTATATAGCTGAAGGAGAACAAATAGATTTAAGTTATACAGCCAGTAAAGAAAATTATGAATTTATAGGGTGGAATACGAATCCTCAGGCCGTAGAGGGTTTAACAAGTCTTACAATGGGTACAAGTGATATAACCCTTTATGCGATATTTAAAGTAATAGATAATACGCCACCAGTAATAGAAAATGTAAGTACAAGTAGGACAACAAATTCAATTACTGTAGTTGCAACCGCAAGTGACCCAGAAAGTAGTATTACAAAATATGAATATAGTATAAATAATGGAAGTAGTTGGATAGATGGGGGAACAGATAATTTTTATACCTTTACCGGACTAACCCAAAATACTAGTTATAATGTAAAAGTTAAAGTAACAAATGAAGTAGGATTAGTAGGCGAAAGTACAAGTTATACTGTAACAACTAATACATTAAATGCTCCAACCTTTAGTGAAGAAGGAGTATTACCAAAAACAATAATAATAAACTTTCCAGGAGGAGAAGGGCTAACATATGAATATCAAGTAAATGGAGGAGATTGGATAGAAGCTACTCAAAATCAAGAAGTAGAATTTAATGAACCAGGAACATTAGTAGCTAGAGTAAGTGATGGAACAAACATAGAAACAGCAACACATTCAGTAGTAATAAAATTGAAAGCTGAACATTTATCATATGATAATGGAAAAACAAGTTTACCTTGTGAAGATGTACAATGTGCGATAGATAAAATAAGTGACTTATTAAGATAGGAGGAGAACTAAAGTGAAGAAAATACTAAAAAATAAAAAAATATTTGTGTTGGGGTTTATATTAGGAGCATTAATATTTGGAACAACCGGAGTATTAGCTGTAACCTATTATGCCAGTAAAGATGTAACATATGATAACACAGAAAGTGGGATGACATCGGAGAACGTCCAAGATGCGATAGATGAATTATATCAGTTAGCGAATGCAGTAGAAATAGGAGGAATCAAAGTACCACCAATAACAGCAAATGGTGGAGTATATACAGATGAACATGGAGATATAAGATATTATGGAGCAAATCCAAACAATTATGTAACATTTAATAATGAGTTATGGAGAATAATGGGAGTAATCGATGGCAAGATAAAAATAATAAGGGATGCAAGTATAGGTGATATGCAATGGCACTCATCATATTCATCAAATAACTGGAATAATTCAAGTTTAAAAAGCTATTTGAATGGAGAATATTATAACAGTATAGAAGAGGTATCAAGGAATATGATAGCAAGTGAAACATATTACTTAGGAGGAGCAACAAGTAGTAACTATGATACTTTAACAGCAAGCGGTTGGTATAATGCCGAAAGAGATAGCACGCAAGTATATAGTGGGAATCCAACAAGTACAACGCAATATATAGGACTCATGTATCCAAGTGACTATGGATATGCAGCAGGAGAAAGCTGTTTATCGACTGCGCTTTATTCCTATAGCTCCTCTAGTTGTTACAATACCGATTACCTGCACAAAGGAGTACGGCAATGGTTACAGGCGCCTTATGCCAGTGGTTATAACAACGCGGCTCTTCTCAATGGTTCTGGTTCCGTGCGTGGTAGCAACACCGTGACTACCTCCGACGCGGTGTTCCCAGTCCTTTATCTAGAATCCCAAACGATGATTACATCGGGAGAAGGAAGCTCAGATAGTCCATTTGTACTAGGTTAGGAAGGTAATGTCCCTAGGAAGGCGCAAGTCTTCCAGGGACCGCGGTCATAGAGGAAAAAAGTAGTCAAAATAATGGCTATAGAAACAAGACCAACTATGGATATTTGGCCGGCTGACGGTCGGCCACCGCGAATTTCCACAAGAAAAGAGGTGATGATGAATTTAGTGCTTATAATAGATATGTATTTTTAAAAAAATTACATAAAAGAGATTTAATAATAATTAAAAGAAAAAACAAATATTTTAGTTTTAGCTATGATGCTAAAATATTAAAATTAATAAAATTTAAAAATAGCTTTAAAATATTTGATAAATATCAAATAAATTATAAAGTTATTGATAATTTAGAAATAATTAAAAATAAAAATTTTGACAATAATTATTATAAAAAATATTTATATATTGTTAAAATAAGACAAATATTAGATAAATTATTATCTAATATATAGGGTATGCTGAAAATATAGGGCGCCTTATGCCAGTAATAGTAATAACGCGGCTAATCTCAATAGTACTGGTAACGTGAATGGCAACAACAACGTGACTAACTCCAACGCGGTGTTCCCAGCTCTTTAAAAAACGCGCTTATATGGCTCCAGGCTATATAATAGAGTATTAAAGAACAAAGTATATCCTTGGACTTGTTTCCTAAAACAGGATAAAGATGGCTATGTATACGTACAGGCCTGTAAACTTTATCGTAAAAGCTACTAGGTAATATTAATAATATTACTTAGTATAATACTTATAATTATAAAGGGGTATGCGAAATGAATGTAACTTTTAGAAAAGTTGGGGGTTTTTATCATGTCTTTGATGATGATATTTATATTTTAAACTATTTATTTAATTATAAAATTATTAATAATAGAGTAGGTTTTCCTATTTCCGCCATTAATAAAGTTATAAATACTTTAGAAGAAAAGAAAATAAATTATCAGTTAGATAGTAATATAATTGATTTTAAGAAGAAAAACAATTATCAAAAATATGCGGAAAAAGGAAAAACAAAATATAATTTTAAAATAGATATCGAAAAAATATATGATAAATTAGAACTATTATCTTCTAAAGATTTAAAAGAAATATTAAATTTTATTGAAAGTAAATTAAATGCATAATGATTTTTTAATTGTAAAAAACATGAAAAATTTTATCATGTCTTTAGATAATATAGTAATTAATTATCCTAGAAAAGAAAACGTAATAAAAGATAGATTATATAACGATTCTTTAGATATTTTGTATTTAATATACCTAGCTAATAATAGTAAAGATAGAAAAAATATTCAAATAAAAATTTTAAGTAAAATAAGTATGTTAGATTTTTATTTTGAAAGAAGTTTAAAAAACAAGTATTTAAGTGAAAAACAATGCTTAAAAATGACTAATAAATTACTTATAATTCATAAAATGATATTAGGATGGATCAAAAGTGCTGAAAGTTAGGTTTAATGATTTATTAAATATTTATGATGAAATTAGTAAAAACGTCAAAAACAAGAAAAAATTATATAATTTCGAAAAAAATAAAATGCAAAATATAACGATAGCTTTAAATAAAATAAATAACTTTGATAAAGAAAAATATAATATTTTTTTAATTAAAGAGCCAAAAGAAAGAATTGTTATGAGTTTGAATATTATAGATAAAATAATTAATCATTATGTCGCTAGAACTATATTAATCCCTAAATTAGAAAAATATTTAGATATTAGAAATACGGCTACTAGAAAAAACATGGGAACTAGCTACGCTATTAAACTGCTTAAAAAATATTTAAACTTAAATAAAAAATATCATGAATTTTATATTTTAAAATTAGATATTTCTAAATACTTTTATACTATCGATCATAATAAATTAAAAGACATGTTAAAAGCTAAAATAACTGCTGATGAATATGATATTATATCTAAAATAATAGATAGTACTAATTATTCATATATTAATGAAAATATTAAAAAAATCAAAGACAAATATAAAACTAAAAGTATTCAAAATATTCCTTATTACTATAAAGATAAAGGACTTCCTATTGGAGGACTTACATCACAAGCTTTATCTACTTTTTACTTATCAGAAATAGATCATTATATAATTCATGACTTAAAAATTAAATATTTTATTAGATTTATGGATGACTTTATATTAATTCATCATGATAAAAATTATTTAAAAAATTCTTTAATCAAAATAAAAAATAAACTAAATGAATATGGTTTAAAACTAAATAATACCAAGATAGGAATTGTTAGTATTAAAAATGGTTTTGTATTTCTAGGTTATCATTTTAAACTTAAAAATAATAAAATTATTATTAAATTATGCAGGCAAACAAGATATAAAATAAATAAAAATTTAAAATTAAAACATAGATTTTATAAGAAAAATATAATAAATTTTGACGGTTATTTTTGCTCACTTAATTCTTATTGTAAGTACTAAATTATTCGCACTCACGGCTAGTTTAAAAATAAAGTTCTCGTCGCATACAAACTAACCGTGCTTTTTATATATTAAAGGCTTAAATAAGTCTTTTTTTAGTTTAAAATAAAATATTACAAATATAATATTAATATACATAATATTTTTACTAAATAAAAGATATAGTTTTATTAAAAAAATTTGACATAATATTGAATAATTTATAAAAATATTATATAATTATATTGAACAAAATGTACGTTTCCGTCAAAAAAGTTGGGTGACAATTAGAAAGGGTGATATATATGCAAGAAGAAATTATTGAAAGAAATGATTACTTAAACAAACTAATTGTAAGAAAAGGCAATGGTTTGATAAAAATAATTACGGGAATAAGAAGATGTGGTAAATCATATTTACTTGATCCTATTTTTGTAAATCATTTAAAAGAAAGTGGTGTTGATGATAAACACATAATTAAATTAGATTTAGATGCAATTAAAAACGAAAAGTATTTAGATCCACATGAACTTGATAACTATGTTGAATCTAAAATTGTCGATGATAATATGCATTATGTTTTAATTGATGAAATTCAAAATGTTAAAAATTTTGAAGCTGTATTAAATGGATTTTTACATAAACGAAATTTAGATGTTTATGTAACGGGAAGTAATTCAAGATTTTTATCAAGTGATATCATTACCGAGTTTAGGGGCAGAGGCGATGAAATAAGAGTTTTTCCTTTATCTTTTTCAGAATTTGCTTCTGCATATAAAGGTGATAAAAATGAAGCGTGGAATGAATATATTACTTATGGTGGTATGCCACTTATATTAAAACAACAAACGGATGAGCAAAAAAGTAATTATTTATCTTCGTTATTTGAGCTTACTTATAAAAAAGATATTATTGATAGAAATAATATAAATAAAGATGATGTTTTAGATTCTTTGATTAATATGCTAGCATCATCTGTCGGTTCTTTAACTAATCCACAAAAAATTTATAATACTTATATTAGTAATGGTATAAAAGATGTTTCAAAAAATACTATAATTTCATATATTGATTATTTATTAGATTCATTTCTTATTGAAAAAGCTGAAAGATATGACGTAAAAGGGAAAAAATATATTGGTACTCCGCAAAAATATTACTTTGCTGATATTGGACTTAGAAACGCTAGGCTTAATTTCAGACAGCATGAAGAAAATCATTTAATGGAAAACATTATATATAATGAGCTTTTAAAAAGAGGATATAATGTCGATGTGGGAGTTGTAGAAATTAGAGAAGGTAATACTAAAAAACAGCTAGAAGTTGATTTTGTGTGTAATATGGGCAATAAAAGATACTATATTCAGTCAGCTTTAAATATCGATGAGCCCGAAAAAGCACTTCAAGAGACTAGACCGCTTAATAACATTGGTGATAGTTTTAAAAAAATTATCGTTGTTAAAGATGATATTAAACTATGGCGAAATGATGAAGGTATATTAATAATTGGTATTAAAGAATTTTTACTAAATCCAAATAGCTTAGATTTATAATAAACAAAATGTACGTTTACGTCAAAAAAGTTGGGTGACATTTAATAAATAAGTTAGTAAAAGCCTGGAAAATAGGGCTTTTTTTTGATATAATGTAAAGGAAGTTATGGAGTTTTTTGTGCAAACAAAAAGCTCTATAACGATATTGTGGCAAATCGAAGAGCGAAGTATAGGGGAAAGTATATTTCATATGATTGGAGTAATAAGAAAAAATAAAGGAAATATTTCAGAGTAAGTGTGGGTATAGATGATTATAGGGAAATTAGGGCATAAGCCCCCTTACCCCCAAATATATGTGGATATAAGATATTATTATTTAGTTTAAAAAGCAGGATCGATAATAAAAAGAATAAGTAAATTTATCACAACCGCATTCATCACATACGAATTTATATAATGACCTTCTTGGAGTTATTGAAATAGTAAAATCATTAAATACAGTTTGTCCTATGAGAATATGGCAAATTTTAAGATTATTTTTCTTATCCCTGTTACTAAGTAATCCATAATGTTTGATTTTGGTAAATCTATCGGGAAGAATATGCATAAGGAATCTTCTGATAAATTCTAAGGCGTCTAAAGTCATTAACTTTATTTTGGAATTATCTTTGTAATCTTTATATTCAAAGGTTATTTTACCATTATCAATACTCTTAATACGATTGTTAGAGATAGCTACTCTAAAAGAATATCTACCAATATATTCTATAACATTTTCTGGTGAACCTTTAGGTGGCTCGATATAGGTTATCCAAGTTTTATCATAAAGTGTTTCTAAAAACTTATTAAAAGCTTTTGAATTTTTAAGATGAGATAAATGTTTAGGAAAAACTAAATCTGCTTCTTTAAGTAAAGCTAAAAACTTTTTCTTAAATAAAGATGATAGAACTTGAACTTTAAATAAATAATTATCTTTAGAGTTAATCCATTTATTATCTTTAAGGCCACCACCAGTCACAATAGAGTGAATATGAGGATGAAGTTCTAAAGTTTGTCCCCAGGTATGAAGAATAGAAGTTATACCAACTTTCGCTCCAAGCCATTTAGGGTCATTTGTCAAAGTCATAATAGACTCACTGTGAGCTTTAAATAAAATGTTGTAAAAAGTTTTTTGATTGTATAAAGCAATATCATTAAGTTCAGACGGAACAGTAGTAACAATATGAAAGTAAGGACAATCTAACAAGTTATTATATTCTTTTTGAATCCATTTTTCCCTCTGATAGCTTTGACACATAGGACAGTGTCTATTACGACAACTATTAAAAGCAGAAATAGTTTTCCCACAATGCTGACAAGTAATATTGTGAAAACCTAAATTACTAGTTTTACAATTAAGAATGGCATTATAAGCTTTCCACTGTTCTTTAGATAAATTATGCGTTTTAATATATTCGTCTCCATATAGCTTAAAAACATCTTGTATAGTGTACATTACAATATGCCATCTAAAGGAGAATGAATATCATTAAAATTTTCAGCCATATGAAGATAAACAGTAGTAGAATTAATAGAAGTATGTCCTAAAATAGCTTTAAGTTTCCATAAGTCGCCACCATTTCTAATAAATTCAGTGGCAAAAGAATGCCTTAAAGTATGGAAAGACATTTGACTATCTAAATTATGTTTTTTCTTAAGTTTCAAAAAGAAATCTTTAATAGAAGCATCATTAATATGATTTAAAGAAGAATTTTTATTCACGTTTGGGAATAAATAACCACCAGATTCTATAATTTTATCGTGGTTTTTCTTATAGTATTCCAATAATAAATTATAAGTAAAATCAGGAAAGGGAACAAATCTATCTTTATTACCTTTACCGGTAATTTTATGAAGATTATGAGAAAAATCGCCGATTTTTAAAGTAGCAACTTCGGATACCCTAAGACCAGAACCAAAACCTAGACATAACCAAATTTTGTGTTTAATATTTTTTGTGTTTTCAATTAGATAAAGAACATCTTGTTTGTCTAAAATAGGTGGGAATTTAGAACCAATTTTACAATAAGGAAGTAAAATATCACTAAAAGTTTTATCCCAGTTAACAAGATAATAATATTTGATAGCAGACCTATTAACATTAATAGTAGCAGGAGACATATCTAAATCAATAAAATTAACTTTGAGATACTCTAAAATATCTTCTTCAGTAAATTTAGAAATATCTTTTCCTTTAAAATAATTTTTGAATCTGTTTAAACAACTTATATAAGTGTTAATTGTTCTATTACTACACCTCCTTATCTGTAATAATTTTTAACTTTTAATAAATCTTCTGACATAAAATAAAAACCTCCAATCTGAAAGAAAATTTATATAACTTTCGCCAAAGAGGTTTTCAAATTCAAATATTTATGATATAGTATAACTCGAACGTGATTACTCTTGGCGGAGTTAATGGTAGTTATTCTATCATAAATCACGTTCTTTTTATATATTAAATTAAAAAAAACAATAATTTTTAGGTACTAGACTTCGCGTTAGCGATTTGGTACAATAATTAAGGTGATTGTAATGGAGGACGCACTTATAAAAATAATAAAAAACTTAAAAGGTAATGTTTTAATAGTAGGTATCGATAGTGAAAAAGGTTTAGAAGAAGTCAATAACAATAAAAAAATCAAAAATTGTTATTTGTTAAAAGATACAAAAATAATTAAACATAAAAAAGTAATTAGTGATAAAGAGTTAGAAAAATTACTTTCTAAAAACAAAATATATGAAGTTATTTGTAATTACTATATTAATAAAGATATTTTAGATATAATTCCCTCTAAATTTTATTTAAATGGCAAACTTTATTTATATGGTTATATTAATAAATATGAAATAGAAAAAGTTAAAGAAAAATATAGTTATTATACTAAAAATATAGTAGTTAATAATTATAATAATGAAACTTTAATAATAATTGGTTCTAGAATAAAAAATAAAGAACCTAATCCTGAAGGAATATTTAGTTTATTAGTAGAAGCAGTTACAAGTATATTTGCAAGATGGTGATAAAATGGATAAAGATTTAATAAAAATAGTTAAAAAACTAGAAGGAAGTTTACTTGGAATTGGAATTGAAAATGAAAAAGTGCTAGAAGAAATTAATAAAAATAATAAAATATTTAATTGTTTTTTACTGGAAAATATTAAGAAAAAAGGCGTTAATTCTAAATTAAGATTTAAAGGTAAAAGAAAAAAAGTAAATATTAAAAAATTAAAGAAAAAATTTAAAAAGAAACAAATGGATACTATTATTTGTAATTATAATTATATAAATAAATTTACCAAACATTTTGTTCCTTCTAGTATTTATACTTGTCAAGATAAAGTTTATATTTATAATGTAAATAAAGAAGAAAAAGAAGAAATAATTAAAAAATATCAAAGGTATACTAGTGATATAAAAGTAAATAATGAAATAATTGAAATAAATATGCAGGGTACTAAAAATAAGTTTTTTAAAGATAAAGTTTATTTTATCGGTGATACCTTAAATAATTTACTTGATTTAATTACTAATATTTTAATAAATTAGAAAGTGGTGAAATATGTATTTAAAAAAGATAAAAGCTCATGGTTTTAAATCATTTGCCGATAATATTGATATTGAACCTTCAACTGGAATAACTGGAATAGTTGGCCCTAATGGTAGTGGTAAAAGTAATGTTGTCGATGCCATTAGATGGGTTTTGGGAGAACAATCAGTAAAATCTCTTCGGGGTGACGATAAAATGAGTGACGTAATATTTTCGGGTAGTAAAAGCCGGGCTCCAATGAATGTTGCGTCAGTTACATTAGTTTTCGATAATAAAGATCATTATTTACCACTTGATTATGACGAAGTAGAATTAAAAAGACGAGTATACCGAGATGGAACTAATGAATATTATTTAAATAATAAAAAAGTTAGACTTAAAGATATCAGTAATCTTTTATTAGATGGTGGGATTGCTAAAGAAAGTTTTAATATTATTTCACAAGGAAAAATTGAAAGTATAATTAATAGTAAAGCTAATGACCGAAGAGGAATAATCGAGGAAGCTGCTGGTGTTCTTAAGTATAAAAGAAGAAAAGAAGAAGCGATAAAAAAATTAGAAAAAACTAAAAACAACGTTGATAGAGTAAATGATATAATTAGTGAACTTGAAAATCAAATAAACCCTTTAAAAGAAGCTAAAGAAAAAGCGATAACTTATAAAAAATGTAAAAAAGACCTTGAAAGTATTGAAATAGCGTTAATAACTGAAGAAATTACAAATATTAATTACGAATATCAAAAAGAAAAAGAAAAAATAGAATTATTAAATAAAGAGTTATTAGCTTTAAATACTAATAGTTCTAAAAATGAAGCTGAAGCTGAAAAATTTAAAATAAAAATTACTAATATTGACGAAGAAATAAGAAAAGTTCAAAATGATTTACTATCTTTAACAGCTGAAGCCGAAAGATTAAATGGTCAAAAAAATATGATTGTCGAAAGACAAAAATATCAAACTAAAGATTCTAAAGTTCATGATCATTTATTAGCTTTAAAAGAAAAAGAAGGGCAGTTAAAAACCGAAATTAATAACCTTGAACAAGATGTTATAAATTTAAATAATAATATTAATAATTTAAAAACTAAAGAAGATAAATTAACTATCGATTTAAATATGCTTAAAACTAATAAAAATAAATTAGAGTTTGCTTTAACCGGGTTAATTAGAAAACAAAATACTTTAAAAATAAATAGAGATAATTTAATCAGTAGTATTGATAATCACAGTACTTTACCAGCGGCGGTAAAAGCGGTTTTAAATAATCCAAAACTTCGGGGAATTCATGATGCTTTGGGTAATTTAATGGAAACCAAAGAAGAATATGCCTTGGCAATTAGTGTAGCTTTAGGTTTCGCTAGTAATTATATTGTTACTGATAGAGAGGATAATGCTAAAGAAGCTATTAATTATATTAAAAATATCGGAAGAGCAACTTTTCTTCCTCTAAATGTTATTAAACCTAAATATCTTGAACCAAATATATTCGAAAATTTAAAAAAACTAGGTGGTTTTATCAAAACAGCTAAAAGTTTGATAAAAAACGATCCTAAATACGATAATGTATTTAGTAATTTACTTGGTAATATTATTGTTACTGATACTTTAGATAGAGCTAATAAAATAGCCAAAACTTTAAATTATAAATACCGAATTGTTACTTTAAGCGGTGAAGTTGTTAATGTTGGTGGTTCACTTACTGGTGGTAAAATTAATAATAACCGGAATATTATAAGTGAAAAATATGAACTTGAAAAAATATTAAAAGATTTTAATTTCATTATTGAAGATATTAAAAATAAAGAAAATGAAATTAATGAAAATGATTATAATTTAAAAGGAATTGAAGATAAATTATATTTAATAACTAAAGAAAAAATGTTAAAGGTAGATGAAATCAATAACAAAAAAGAAAAAATTAAAAACTTAAATAGTGAACTTGAACAAGTTAATGTCGATATCAGAGGTACAACGAATATTTTAAATGGTGTTTTATCGGTTGAAGAAGAAGAGATAATTAATAAATATTATGAAGTAGTTCAAAAAAGAGACGAAAAAGATAAACAAATAACTGAATTATTAAAAGAAAAAGAAGAAACTACGTTAGCTAGCAATGAATATGAATTATCTATTAAAGAAGATAATAAATTACTAACTAGTAAAAGTAATGAACTTAAAGATTTAGAAGTTAGTACTAATAGAATGGATGTAAAATTAGATAATTTACTTAATATTTTAAGTGAAGATTATAGTATTACTTATGAAAAAGCTAAAGAAAATTATAAACTCGATATACCATATAATTTAGCTAAAAATAAAGTTAATAGTTTAAAAAGACAAATAAAAGATTTAGGCGAAGTTAATTTAACCGCTGAAGCTGAATATGAAAAAGTATTTGAACGTTATGAGTTTTTAAATAAACAAATAACTGATTTGTTAAATGCTGAAAATACGTTAAATACAATTATTAATGAAATGGATAAAGTTATGATTAAAGAGTTTGAAATAGCTTTTAAAACCATTAATAAATTATTTGGAGAAACTTTTAAAGAATTATTTAAAGGTGGTAAAGCAATGCTTAAGTTAACTGAACCTAATAATTTATTAGAAACAGGGGTAGAAATAATTGCGAGTCCTCCAGGTAAAAAAGTTGGTAGTATAACCCTTTTATCGGGTGGAGAGAAAACTTTAACAGCAATTAGTTTACTTTTTGCTATTATCAAAGCTCATCCCGCACCATTTTGTGTATTAGACGAAGTAGAAGCTGCTTTAGACGAAGCAAATGTCGATACCTTTGGTAAATATGTTCAAAGTTTAAAACAATTATCACAATTTATCATAATTACCCATAAGAA
Source organism: uncultured Bacilli bacterium (assembly GCA_944363935.1). Classification (GTDB taxonomy): domain Bacteria; phylum Bacillota_I; class Bacilli_A; order RF39; family UBA660; genus Coprosoma. The sequence continues at coordinate 8,250 of CALVVT010000079.1, read as the reverse complement.
AGTAACCATGGAATATGCTGATATTTTATATGGAATTACGATGCAAGAATCTGGGGTAAGTAAATTAGTTAGCGTTAGTTTAGAAGAAATAGGGGCATAGTATAGGAGGAATATAATGGAAGAACTTTTTACAGGCTATGCCTTTTTAAAAGCTGAAAATTTAAGATTATATAATGAAGAAAAATTAGAAAAACCATATATTGGTAATCTAGATAAAATTCCCGTTAAAACAAGTGTTTTAATAAAGCCAGAAGCTAGTATTTATCAAATAGTTGAACATAAATTTTATTTATTAAATGATATTCCTGTTTATTTGTTAACCGAAGAATTTTATACAAAAGCTGATCCTTATTTAATTTACGAAGTTTCGGAAGTTAATTTTAATGAAAATTTTTTAGTTACTGATAAATTTACAGCGGAAGCTTATTATGCTCTTCATAGTACCGAATTAGAAATTTTAGAATTACTTTGGTCTCAAGTAAAAAATAATGCGGAGTTATATACAAAAAGGAAGTGATGTATGTTAAAAGTAAATAATTTATCGTTACGTTATGGGAAAAGAATTTTATTTGAAAATGTTAATTTAGAACTTACCGGTAATAACTGTTATGGTGTTATTGGGGCTAATGGAGCTGGTAAAAGTACTTTTTTAAAAATACTAACTGGAGAAGTTCAAAGTACTACTGGTGAAGTTATTAAAGGTAAAGACGACCGAATTTCTTTTTTAAAACAAAATCACCATGATTATGACGAATATGAGGTTTTAGAAACTGTTATTATGGGTAATGAAAAACTTTATAATATTATGCTGGAAAAAGATAAATTATATGCGAAACCAGATTTTAGTATGGAAGATGGAATGAAAGTTGCCAAGTTAGAAGCTGAGTTCGAAGCCTTAAATGGTTGGGAAGCTGAAAGTGAAGCTTCTATTTTGCTTTCAGGATTAGGGATTACTGCTGAACTTTATAATAAGCAAATGAGTGAACTTAAAGATTTAGAAAAAGTAAAAGTTTTATTAGCTTCAGCTTTATTTGGAAGTCCTGATATTTTACTATTAGACGAGCCAACGAATGGGCTTGATATTAAAAGTAAGTTATGGCTAGAAAACTTTTTATTAGATTTTAAAGGAACTGTTATTTTAGTTTCTCATGACCGGCATTTTTTAAATAAAGTTTGTACCCATATGTTAGATATCGATAGATCTGAAATAAAACTTTCTGTTGGTAATTATGATTTTTGGTATGAATCTAATGAACTTATGCAAAAGCAACTTAAATTAAGTAATAAGAAAAAAGAAGAAAAAATAAAAGAATTACAAACTTTTATTGCTAGATTTTCAGCTAATGCTTCAAAATCTAAACAAGCTACCTCAAGAAAAAAAGCTTTAGAAAAAATCGTTGTCGAAGAATTAAAACCATCTTCGAGAAAATATCCCTATATTAATTTTTCTTATGAAAGAAGGCTAGGTAAAGAGGTAATTTATTTAAGCAAAATTAATGTTACGAAAAATGGTAAAGTAATTCTTAAAGATTTTTCTTTAAATTTAAGACCAAATGATAAAATAGCTTTAATTGGAGAAAATGAAATTGCTAAAACAACTTTATTTAAAATAATTAACGGTGAAATTAAACCAGATAGTGGTGAAATTAAAATAGGAACAACTGTTGTTATGACTTATTTTCCGAAAAATCATGATAGTTATTTTATGAGTAATGAAACTTTACTAGAGTTTTTAAGAAAATATTCGGATAATAAAGACGATAGCTTTGTTAGAGGCTTTTTAGGACGAATGCTTTTTTCTGGAGAAGAGGCTTTAAAAAAAGTAAATGTACTATCAGGTGGTGAAAAAGTTAGATTAATGTTAGCTAAAATGATGCTTTCTAAAGGCAATGTTTTGCTATTAGACGAACCAACTAATCATTTAGATATTGAAGCAATAACATCGCTTAATAAAGCTCTTGGTAATTTTGATGGACCAGTTATTTTTGCTACTTACGATACCGAACTTATTGAAACTGTAGCTAATAGACTTATTTATATTAATGAAGATGGTAGTTACATTGATAAACAAATTAGTTATGAAGAATTTATGCAAAAATATAATAAAGGCTAAAAAAACGATAGTGTAATGCTATCGTTTTAAAATATCACATATTTACCAAGTTTATAATTAACGCCATTAATTCTAATGAAAATATAGTATTTACCATAAACATCTTCGTCATTTATATATTTAGAAACAGTTATTTTTTTATTATTTTTTTGTTTATTTTCATAAGGAGTATTAGAGATTGGTAAATCATAAGTTTTTTTCGTTAAGAAATTATCTAAAATAACACTTACTTCGTCACTAGCTTTAAAAGTACCGGTTACTACCAGACGGTCAGCTTCTTTAACTAATTTAAGATTATATTTTTTCATAATATTTTTATCGTTTTTATGGAAGAAAACCGAAACATTTTTAGTAGTCGGGGTAATTCCTAAAGAACCAAGTTTAGTTCCCGCGCCATTAGTATATACATCATTAGCGTATAAACTTAATTTTTTACTATTATATAAATCACTATTTGTTTCAATTGTTAATTCTTCGTTTTCATTTATTTCTTTAACATAATTATCGCCAGTTATTAAGTAATTGTTTTCGCCAAGAACATCTAAATTCGCATCAGTTTTATTTTCGTCGATTAAAGTTTCACTAATTAAATCAGCTTTTTTATTTTCGGTATCAATTTTAATTGTCGTTAAATATAAACCATCTTCTTTAGTATTGATAAAGATTATTTCATTGTTATCACCTTTATTGATAGAAGAAGGATTGTTTAAAGTAAAATCGTAATCTAAAATATATTTTTGGAATTTAGTAGGAACGTTTTCTTTTTTAGCAATTAACCAGTTTACTTCATTAGATTTATAATCGACATTACCAAGCATATTATTATTAGACCCTGCAAAGGTAATAGAATTATTTTGTTTGTTATAAAATAAACTATTAAGACCAAGCCAGTTCTCTTTTTCATTTACTTGAAGTTTATGAAGATTCCAATTTTTAACAATATTACCTGTATTACGGTTAACTTCGATAATATAGTCTTCTGTAGTTCCATCTTTTAAATTATTAGAGGCTAGTAAAAAGTTACCATTTTCAAGTTCAACGGCATCGTGGTGATAACCATTTGGAATATCGTATTGAAAATAAACTTTACCTAGTAAATCAATTTCAATTAAGCCTTTAGAATAGTAGGGAAGATTTACTAATTTCGCACTACTTATTAATAAATGACCATTATTAAGTCTATTAATATCCCATTTATAATCACCAATTAAATACCATCTAACATTGCCATATTTATCGTAAGCAGCCGTATAAGATTTATCTTCAGGGGTGGTAAAATAAAATTCTTCGGTTTCTAAATCACCAGTAATTTTATTTAACTTTATAAAATCTTTAGGTAATTTATCAGTTTTAATATTAATCTTTTTGGTTATTCCACTTACTTTAATTTCTACTTCATTATTATAGTTAGAATATAATCCATATATTGGTAAAATATGAACTTTATTAGGTAAAAAAGTATGCGCTAAATTGTCTTCTTTATCTTTGCCTTTAACGATAATCGTTGGCGTTGTTAAATCGCTAGTTTCAAAAATAACTAATGCCGTAAGTGGTGAGTTACCATAAGGATTTAATATTACTTTAGGATTATTTATACTGTAGTCAGTACTGCTTAAAAATTCATTTTCTAAAGTTTGTTGAGTTACTAAAATATCTTCTTCAATATTTACTTCTGTATTGGCTTCGACATATTCGTAAATTATTATGGAAGCGGTAAAAGCAAAAATAATTAATAAAATATATTTTAAAGTATTTTTCATAATTCACCTCTATATTAACCTAATTTCATTTTCATTAAAAAATGGATGGTTTTTATCAATGTGGTCATAAAACATAATCCCGTTTAAATGATCGATTTCGTGCTGGAAAGCTACAGCTAGTTCCTCCCGGACCCGAAGTTTAATTTCTTTGCCGTCAGCATCAAACCCAGTAATTGTCGCTCTAGCGTATCTTGGTACATGACCTTCAACGTCTCTATTAACGCTAAGGCAACCTTCGCCTGTTTCTAAAGCAATTAATTCTTCTGAATGACTAATTATTTTAGGGTTAACTACAACATAATTGTTAAATTTACCTTCTTCATATTCGTGAACAATAACAATTATTCGTTTTAGTTTTCCAAGCTGCGGGAAAGCTAATCCCATTCCTGGTCTTAAATTATATTTTTTTTCATATTCTTCGATTTGACTATAAGTTAATTGTTTTATAATTTGTTCAATTGTTTCTTTATCTTCTTTTGATAAAGGTAATTTCACTTCTTTACTTACTTCTCTTAAAACGTTTTCTTTTTCGTCTAAAATGTTTAACTCTTTAAACATAAATATCACTTCCTTTAATATTTTATCACATTTTTAAATAAAAACTCCAGATTTATAACAAAAGTATTATATATTATGACAAGTATAATGTCAAATGAAATAACCATAATAATAAAGGTGATTGTTATGAAAGTTAAATTAGGATATGTTTCTCTTTCTTTATCTTTACCACCTTTTAAAACTTTAAATTATACTAATTATCAAAAATTAGCTGATAAAGGATTAGATAAGTTAGACCAAGTTATTATATATAATTTTCATAATTTAAGGGAAATTTTAAAATATAATTATGCGAATGAAGTGTTTTTTTACCGGTTAAATCACCATTTAATTCCTTTAGCTACCCATCCGAAAGTTACTTTTGATTATATTAAAAAATATCAAAAACATTGGCTGGAAATCGGAATCTTAATAAAAAAATATCAAATAAGAACTGATACTCATCCTGATCAATATTGTGTTTTAAATAGCCCTAGTAAGGAAACAGTAAAAAGTAGTATTGAAATCTTGAAATATAATCAAAATATTTTTAAAGCTATGAAAATAGATGGCAAGGTTATTTTACATATTGGTGGTAAATATAGTAGTAAAGAGGAGGCGATAAAAAGATTTATTAGTAATTTCAAAAAACTTGATAAATCTTTGCAAAATATAATTATGTTAGAAAATGACGATAAAGTATTTAATGTTAAGGATGTTTTAGAGGTTTGTGAAGAATTAAAAATTCCTATGGTTTTAGATTATCACCATTATATTTGTAATAATGAAAATGAGGATATTAGAGATTATTTACCGCGAATTTTAAATACTTGGAAAGGTAAGTTAATTCCTAAAATGCATTTTTCTTCACCTAAAAGTATTAAAGAGAAGAGAAGTCATAGTGAATATATTAATAGTGCGGATTTTATTGATTTTTTAGAAATATTAAAAAAATATACCAAAGAAGTAGACATAATGTTAGAATGTAAAGCTAAAGACGAAGCTTTGTTTAGATTAATTCGGGAAATTAAATATAAAACTAATTATAAGTTTATAAATCAAACAACTTTTATATTGCAATAATACTTCAGCTTTGTTATAATTGGATTGTAGAGTGTTGTAAAATTCAGCTTTTAGCAAAAGGGGGAATTTTATGAAATCTGAAACACTTTTAGGTCTTTTAGAGTATGAAAAAATCAATATTGAGAAATTAGTGGATTTAACTTCAATATCTAAAGAAAGATTAGCTATTTTATTTAAAGATATTAGTTCTCTTTCTTATTACGAAGCAATATTAATTGCTAAAATATTTAATAATCAACCAGACGAATTATTTTATTTTGATTTTTGTCATAGTGAACTTAAAGAGGCCATTGAAAAAGTAAAATCAGTAGTATAAAAAGAACGTCAAATTTTTTTCTGACGTTCTTTTTGGCTTTTTTGAATACGGCTTAATTCATAATCATTAACTGCAGTAGTAGCTATTTCTAAATTGTCTCTATCATTTATATTTTCATACCAAGATATAATTTTTAACCCTATTTTTTCTTCACTGTTTTGAATATCTTCGTATAAATCTTTAGTATATAGTAAAGCTATTATATATGACTGTCTTTCAGATAATGAGATTTCTGGTTGCATTTGAAAAGAAAATAAGATAAATTTTTTTAGTTCTTTGTCATCTGTTATATCTTTAAGATTTTCAAATGTCTTTAAAGCTTCAGTTAAACGATAGAATAAATCTTCTTTGTATTCGTATAATTTTGACATTTTGGTTATGAAATTTTCACCAAAGACTTTAATAACTTCATTTGGATAACTATTAAAGCCATTATTATTCATGTGTTTTTTTAAAATACCGTTAATTTTTTTGTCCTGCATATTTCTTTCCCCCTAAAAATATTTTATCATTTTTATATTTAAACTGCAACTTTAATTTTTTTATTTTTGGTTTCGATATTAACTCTTTGAACAATAGCTAAAGACGCTAGTAAAGATAAGACAAAACTACCACCATAGCTAAAGAAAGGAAGTGGAACTCCGGTAAGAGGAATAATTCCAAGAAGGCCTCCTAGATTAATAAAGATATGCGCGAATATGTAGCACCCAATACCATAACATAAATACCGGCCTCTTAAACTAGAAGCAACTGAAGCAATTTTGAAAATTCGCCACAATATAATGGCATAACCCAAAAATATAATAATTGATTTAAGCCCATTTTCTTCGGCGATAATGGCAAAAACACTATCAGTATGTGGTTCAGGAATATAAGAATATTTTTGCTTACTTTTTCCAAGTCCAAGACCATTTATTCCGCCTTCATTAATGGCAATAAAACTATTACAAACTTGATAACCACCATTTTCATAGTTTTCACAAGGGTTTAGAAATGAAGAAAATCTAGATAATCTCGCATCGTTTAAAATATAACCTTGTTTATAATACATAACTCCAAGAGCAATGCCAATAACTACTAAAAATAAAGCAATCATTTTAATTTTATCGATTCGTAAAAATGGTCCAGCTAAAAACATCATTCCAATGATAAAACAGATAATTAATAAAGTTCCAAAGTCTTGTTGTAGGAAAACGATAAGCGGAATTACCGCACTTATAACAATGATAAAACCAATAGTATTCCATCTGTTAACATTAATTGTTCGAAGTTTACGATAGTTTCGTTCGAATAAAATAGCGAGTAAAGCAATGATAATTGGTTTGGATAATTCACTAGGTTGGATGTTAAAAAATGGTAAATTAATCCAGTTTTTAGAACCACTAATAGCTTCAAAAGTTAAAGCCCACAAGTTTAAGATAATAGCAATTATAAATAAAATCCAAACAAGTAGTTTATAGTACTTTGTATCAGTTTTTAAAATAAAATAAGCCATTACAATTCCAACAATGATAAAAATTAATTGTCTAAAGAAATAATAATATATTGAAACGTCATAATTAACAACGGCAGCTCTAGAAGAGGCGGTAACAATATTTAATAAGCCAAATACAAAGAAAATAATCGAAACAATTAGTAAAGGTTTATCTAAATCATGAAAAATTTTTCTTAAACTAGTATTTGATAGTTTCAACTAACCACCTCCTATCATATAATAATAATACCATAATATTTATCATTTTTAAAGAAAAAAATAAAAATAGGTATTTTTAATAACCGATTATGGATAATTTTAATACAATATACTAGAGATAGGAGGTTATATATGTATTATTATGGCGGTTATCAAGGCTATGGTTGCAATCCTTGTTGTGGTTACGGACAAGGTGGCTATGGCTACGGCACAGGATATGGAGCAGCAATTATTCTAGTATTATTTATTTTACTAGTTATTATAATTGGTACTCGTGCTTTTGGTTGTAATTAAGAGGATTTTTCCTCTTTTTAATTTAAAAAAGTATAGAAAAAATCTATACTATAAAGTAGTTATTATTTTTTGCAAGTTCTTTTTGCTTATCCCTGTAACATCTATTATATCTTTAAAACTCATACCTTTTTTAACTAAATTTTTAGCTATTTTTATTTTACTTTCGTTTTTTCCAGCTTTTTGGCCATTATTATAACATTCTTCTCTTAACGAGCCTAGTAATAACTCTTCATTTTCTTCTTCGGTTAAGAAAAAGTTATTCCAGTCTTCGTTTATTAATTCCTTGTATCTTTTGTTATATGCTTCCATTAATTCATCTCCTTTACAATATTCTTCTAATTTTTGACCACTTAATTTAAGCATAATTAAGTATTTGGCATAATCCGGAGTATTCTTCCGGACCTCATTGTTACCTTTATTATAATAAATTTCCATTAGTTTGTCTAGAGATATC
>CALVVT010000078.1 GCA_944363935.1 uncultured Bacilli bacterium | reverse complement strand
TTATCCTCCTTGTATGTTTACTTTGCTACTATTAATTTTAACACATATTCTTTTAAAATTAAATACCTTTTTCTAATCTTTTACCCCATTATCCAAAAAAATACATATCTTGTCATTATTTGACAGTGGATAAAAATTTAAATATACAAAAAACCAAGCATAAACTTGATTTTTATTATTCAGGGGTTTCCGTATCGTCTGGTGCTCCCGGAATAGTTGGTTCTTCTGGTTCTTTTGGTGGTGTTTCAACTGGTGGTTCTTCAGTCTTTTCTTCTTCCTTTTCCGTTTCATTTGTAGAACTACTACTATTATTACTACTACTAGAAGAACTTGGCCTGTTATTAGCTACTGCTCCAGCTAATGTAACAGTAATTGAACTTACATCCTCAACATTAGCCCCAGCTGCAACACTTTGAGATATAACTGTTCCAGAACCACTGCCACTAACATTAACTTTAATACCATTAGCTCCGCAGAAACTATTTACGTAACTTAAGCTTTGACCAACAAAACTTGGAAGTAAAGTAATTGAATTAGTTCCACTATCCATTTTACCAATTACTTCTTCTTCATAAGGTTCGTTGATATTAAAACTAAATTTTTTAATTACTTTTTCTTTCTTTTCTCCTAAATTAACTTTCATAGCATTACTAACAGCTTTAACACTTTCGTCATATAAAACATAATTGTAAAGTGATAAATTAGTTCCCCCATAGTCAATAATTCTCGCATCACTACCACTTAAATATAATTTTTGAATATTTAAAGCATCAGTTAAATTACCATCACTAGCGTTTTTAGCAACATCTTTTAATACGTTATAAAGTGATAATATTTGTTCCGTACTCATATTAGTTGCCATACTTGAACTAATAGTATCTAATAAATCGTAAACTGTATCTAAACTCTTAACATCTTTAAATTTATTAAGTAAAGCTTCTACTATTTCTTGTTGATGTTGTCCTCTAATAAAGTCATTACTTGTATAATTAGTCCATTTAGCTGAACACTTTGATGGATTAGGATGTCTATTTCGGGCAAAAGCTAAAGCTTGTTCACCATTTAATTTCTGATGACCTTCTTCAATATAAACTGTATTTTCGCCCCACTGACGATTACTATCTTGTTCACATAAACTATAAGGAACATCAACTTCAACTCCGCCTAATGTATCAACTAATTTAACGACACCTTTAAAGTTTATTTTTACATAATAATCAATATCAATATCTAAAAAGTTTTCAATTGTCTTTTGCATACAAGACTCACCTTGCCATGCAGCATGCGTTATTTTATTTTTTCTTTGATTATCAAAACAAGCAATTGGTACATAAGAATCTCTTGGAATACTTAAAATAGTTGAACTTAAGGTTTTCGGATTAAAAGTAAGAACCATTAACGAATCCCCATTAAATGAACTATCAGCTAAATTTTCCATTTCTGAATCTACACCCATTAATAAAATAGAAAATGGTTCTGTAATTGGTTTTGTACTTGTTTTTTCAGCTTCTTTTTTTACTTTTTTAGTTTGCGTATAAATTACTTTTGTCGTTTCGTCTAAATCTTCATATCCTTCCATTGTTCCAAATCTTACATCGTAATTAGTTGGAAGGAAAATATAATTAATTTCCCCATTTTTTAAGGCATCAATCATTTCAATAAAACCAGAATATTCTTTAGTTTCATTAATTAATTCTTTTTTCTTAATAACTTCACTTGGTATAACAGATCCTTCAATACTTGTCTCATCTTCTAAAACGCCTAAAGCATCGTCTTCACTTATATCTTTAAGTTTTTCGGCTTCATTACTCGCAAGAGTTACTAAACTAGCTGAATACGTCGTATATTCTGTATTGTCTGTAACTTTAGTTAAAGTGCCATATACTTTACCGATATTATAAGCTACAAAAGCTTGACCACCAGCTAAAATAATCATTAATAGAAATACTAATACTAATTTTACTTTCTTGTATTTTCTTAAAAATCTAATAGCAAATAAAATCAATATTAAAACAATTATTCCGATAACAACCATACTGACAGTTCTTAAAAATGTTTCAATATTTTTTAAAAGCAATAAATTATAAAATAAATAACCTGTTGCTCCAAGTAATCCCAAAGTTATTAGTAAAAAACAAATAAAAGCAAATTTATGCCTAGTTAATTTTCGCATTAACAGTTCCTCCTTGTAAGATATTAAGTACTATAACATTATACCCCATAATTTATAAATTAACAAGAGGATTGTCGAATTTTGCCGTTAAAAGTTTTCCCTAAAAAAACTGTTTGATAATAAAAGCCTTATTTTCAAACAGTTTTATAATTATTTTTCTTTTTTAAAACATAAGAACCAATCTAAACAATAAGTTTCAGCATCATGATTTTCTACTCTTTCTTTAGCAAGACCGCAAGAACCAGGGGCCGGCATAATTACATCGTCTCCCGGTTTCCAATTAGCTGGAGTTGCGATACCTTCTTTATCAGCTTTTTGAAGGCCTAAAATAACTCTTTTAATTTCTTCAAAATTACGGCCTAATGACTGTGGATAATACATATAAGCTCTGATTTTACCTTTAGGATCAATAAAGAATACTGCTCTTACTGCTTGCGTTGAAGATTCATTTGGAGAAATCATTCCAAATTTTTTCGCCACTTCCATTTTAATATCTTCAATTACTGGAAATTCTACTTCTAAATTTTCAAGTCCATTCCATTTTATTTTTTCTTTAATGGTTCGAAGCCAAGCAATATGAGCATAAATACTATCAATAGAAAGACCAATTAATTCAGTATTTAATTCCTTAAATTCTTTTTGCATACTGGCAAAAGTCATAAATTCAGTAGTACAAACTGGAGTAAAATCAGCAGGGTGAGAAAATAAAATAACCCATTTTCCTTTATAGTCTTCAGGAAAATTAATTGTTCCTTGCGTTGTTACAGCAGTAAAACTAGGAGCATCATCACCTATTTTTGGTAATTTATTTGTTTCAACTTGTTCTAATTCATTATTCATTTTTTTCCCTCCTTTAAACAATTTTCACAAATACCATAAATATTTAATTCGTAATCATTTACTCGATAATTAAATTTTGGTAAAGATATTTTTTCTTTTAAATCGATAATTTTATGACATTTTTCACAAATAAAATGATTGTGCTTTTCTTTTTTATTATCATAATGAATAATATTATCTTTAAACTCTAATCTTCTTATCATTTTTAAACTAACTAACTTATTTAAATTACGATAAACTGTTCCAAGACTAATATTAGGCATAACTTTTTTACTTTTTTCATATATTTCATAAGCTGTTAAATGATCATGAGAATTATCGACAATATTAAATATTAACTGTTTTTGTTTTGTTAAGCGCATTATATCTTCTCCTTATTAGTAATGATTACTAATAAGAGTATAACATACTTCTTTTTTAAAGTAAAGAAAAAAACTCTAAAAAGAGTTTAAAATTCCACTGATTTATCAGTATTATACAAAGTACCATCTATTTCTATAAAAATAGAATATTTACCTTTTAAGCTTTCGTCATTAATATATTTAGTTACTACTATACCATTTTTATTTTCTTCTTCCGTAAAAACGTCAACACATAAAGCTGTATAAGGCTTTTTACTAACTGGAAGATCATACTTTAAAATATTAAAATCTTTATAAAGTAATATATTAACGTCAGTACCTCTTTTAAATCTTCCGCTAACAACTAACCTATCTTCTTCTTTTTCAAGTTTTATATCATGGTTTTTATAGTCTTTAGCATCCTTATAAAATAATGGAACACCTATTTTACTATCTTTTTCAGTTGTTCCTAACGAACCAACTTTTTCCGCTTTCCCTAAAGCAAAATCATTTTCTTTAGGATACATACTCATTTTTTCTACACGGTAATTATTAGTTGGTAGTTCTATTTCATAAATAACTTCGTCATTTAAAAGTTCTGTCGTAATACTTTTAAGCTTATCCGCATTAGCAAGTCCTGCTGGCTGATTATTTATTTTACCATCAGTATATGATATACCACCTGAATGGATAATATAATGATTTTTAGCTAAATAATCAACATCAGAAATATAAGGTGAATAATAATCACTACCTCTTTCTTTACCATATTCATAAACTTGCTCGATCGTCATATTATCGGTATCAATTTTATACATTACGCCTCTAGAATAGCTATCTTCAGCTTTAACGTATTCTTTTTTCTTTTTACTCTTATTATTACCATTATCAAAGATAAAAACATAACCTTCTGGAGTAATCATTGCGGCGTGCTGGGACCACTGCCATTCTAAATCGCCAACTGGTTTAAAGAAATATTTTTGATATTCTTTACTCCAGTTTGTACTATCACCAATTATCCAGTTTAATTTTCCACTATCATAATCAATATTAATAACAGCATCTTGATGTCTTCCTGATAAGGTAATAGAATTAGTTTTTTCGTCATACCATACCGAATTATTATGGAACCAATCATAAGCTACCCAGTTTTCACTTTGGCCATCTTTCATATTTAAAATATCTTTTAAATCCCAATGTTTTACAATTTTACCATTTTTATTAACTTCGACAATATAATCTTCAACTGTTCCGTCTCCACTATTAAAGTTATCGGAAGCAACCAATAAATTTCCATTTTTCATTTCATAATAGTCATGGTGATATCCACCTTCTAGGCTATACTCTTTATATATTTTACCAAACATATCCATTTCATATAACCCTGTCATATAATATGGACTATTAACAAGTCTTTCAGTACTTATCATTAAATGGCCATTTTCTAATCTATCTATTTTCCATAAAGCATTAGTAGTTAAATACCATCTAACATCACCATTAACATCATAAGCACAAGTATAACCAGTACTAGAAGGAGTAAGGAAATATAAATCATTAGTAAGTTTATCTTCTTCTTTAGTTACTTTAGTTGGTAAAATAAAATCTTCTGGTAATTTTTCAGTTTTTATTTTAAGTTCCTTTTGCTTATTTCCAACTTCTAAAATAACTGTATTTTCTTCGTCTGGATAAAGACCATATACCGGAATATAATGTTCTTTTGTTTCTTCAAAAGTTTTAGTAAATGTTGATAAAGTATCTTTTCCCCTAACGGTTACAGTAACTTTTTCACTTTTATCCGTTTCAAACATGACTAAAGCTGTAAGGGGTGAAATATCATAAGGATTAACAACAACTTTAGGATTATCTAAACTATAACCTTTAGCTTGATAGTCTTTTTCTAAATCCTGCTGCCTAGTTATTAAACTATCCGTAATAGCAATTTCTTTATTATCAATACTAAAATGTCTAAAACCAACAAAACCAATAAATAAAACCAAAACTATCCCTAAAACAATTAAAATTTTTTTTAACATATCCTTACCTCCTACCATAATCATATCAGAACAAAATCAAAATAAATTTTGACTGCCTTACCTCACGGTAAGGTATTTCTATATCTACGATTCCTTTGGACTCTCCATAGACCAGTCTTGGAAGGTCGCCCCCCTAACTTTATTTTACTTCAAAATTTATTTCTAACTTTGCTCTAAACCTTTCATATATATTTTTAATCCTTCAAACATGATATTTACGGCAGCATTTATATCTCGGTCATGTTCTATTCCACATCTTGGACATTCCCACTTCCTTATACTTAAATCTTTTACCTTTCTATTTTGATAGTCACATACACTACATATCTGACTACTTGGATAATATTTATCTATTTCTATTACTTTTTTATTATTCCAATTTGCTTTATATTTAAGTACTCTTATTATCTCCGATAGTGGGTTATTTGTTAATGATTTTGCTATAGTGTGGTTTTTATACATTTCTTTGATATCTAATTTCTCTACTGCTATTATATCATTTTCTT
>CALVVT010000077.1 GCA_944363935.1 uncultured Bacilli bacterium | reverse complement strand
TGAAGGTTTATGATTTTTTAATTCGAAATTTAAATGTAAATTTAATCTGTTTTAGGATTATTTTGCTGTTCCAAAAACTAATTTGTATCAGTTTCTTCATACTACCGTTTTTGTAGTTTATTGTCAGTTATTTGAAATTCAGATTAGGACTTATGAAATGGATAAAATAGCTGAATATGGAATTGCTTCTCATTGGTCTTATAAAGAAGCAGGTTCAGTCAAAGCTTCAATGCAAAATGAAATGGAACAAAAATTACAATTTTTCCGTTCAATTATGGAATTAAAATCTAACGAAAATAATGATGAAGAGTTTGTAAAATCAGTTAAAGAAGAAGTCTTAAACAGTATGATTTATGTCTTTACTCCCGCTGGTGATGTTATTGAACTACCTAAAGGGGCAACACCAATTGATTTTGCGTATAAGGTTCATTCGGGTGTTGGTAATACGATGACTGGAGCTTTAGTAAATTCAGTGATGGTTCCTTTAGATTATGAACTTCAAGATAATGATATTGTTAAGGTAATTACAAATAAAAATGCATCTCCTAGTTATGAGTGGCTTAAAATAGCTAAAACTAATCAAGCTAAAAACAAAATAAAAAATTATTTATCAAAGACAAATAAGGAAGAAAATATTAAGAAAGGTGAAGAATTATTTCACAAATATTTAAAGAAAAATAAAATTGTTTTAAATGAGTTTTTAGAAGAAGATAATTTAGAAAAAGTTTTAAAACTTTTAAAGGTAAAATCTTTAAACGAAGTATATGCTAATATTGGTAATGGCTCGTGGACCGTAGAAAATACTTATGATTTAATTTACAATCAAAAATCAAAAGAAGAAAAGTTATTTGAACAAGCTAAAAAAACTGGTGAAAAAGTAAGTAAAAGTGATAATTTAGTTAACGTATCTAATATTGATAACATGAAAATTACTTTAGCTAACTGTTGTAATCCTATTCCGGGCGACGAAATTACGGGTTATATTACTAAAGGTAGTGGCGTAAGTATTCACCGAATGACTTGTCCAAATATTGCGGAAACTAATGAAAGATTAATCGATGTTAATTGGAATGTAACTAGTGCGAAGTTACCGACTAATATTGTTGTTTATACTAACTTTGGTAAAGATTCTTTAACTTTAGTGATTTCTTTAGCCGCTAGTCATGATGTTGGGGTTCAAAAAGTTATTAATCACCAGAATAATGAGGTATCAGCTATAGAACTTACTGTGGTTGTGAAAAATAAAGAACATTTACTTAAATTTATCAATGCCCTAAAAGGAAGCCCAGAGGTTATTGATGTTGAAAGGTTGATAAAATGAGAGTAGTTGTTCAAAGAAGTTTAAATTCTTTAGTTGAGGTTAATAGTAAAGTAACGGGAAAAATTGATAAAGGTTTAGTTTTATTAGTTGGTTTTACTAATAATGATAGTGAAGAAAATATTTTAAAAATGGTTCCTAAAATTTTAAATTTACGAATATTTAACGACGAAAATGGAGTTATGAATAAAAGCATTTTAGATGTTAAAGGAAGTATTTTAAGTATTTCCCAGTTTACTTTATATGCGGATACTAAAAAAGGAAATAGACCTAGGGAGATTAAAGCTTTAAAAAGTGAAGATGCTAGTATTTTATATGACCGGTTTAATGAAGAATTAAAAAAATATATTAATGTCGAAACTGGAATATTTGGGGCAGATATGAAAGTTAATATTATAAACGATGGCCCGGTTACTATTCTTTTAGAAAATTAGGAGGAAATTATGGGTAATAAAAACACTAATGAACTTTTTTCAGACGATATTCAAGGTTTTTATGATACGAAAACTGGTAGTATGGTTGAAGTAAGTGTAGACAATTTAAAAGATATTGATTTTATTATCAATTTATTAGAAACCTATCCTACTTTAGCTGTTATTTTTGGTACCGGGGAAATTAACACTTTAGATAATGTTTCTGGTTTTGTTGGTGGCGAAGCTATTCTTGATTATATTAACAGTAAATTAGATAACAAACAAGTTACCCGTTAAATACAAGTTTATCTTGTATTTTTTTCTATTTTTAAACATTAAATGTATAAAGGTGAAATTTATGTTTAAAAATAGATTTGATTATAAATTATTAAATTTTTTATTCTTTATTTTAATTATTTATTTAATATATCAAACTCATGATTTTTGGTTAGAACTATTAAATATTATTTTTAAAATTAGTTTTCCTTTTATTATTGCTTTTATAATTAGTTATGCTTTATATCCAATTTTAAAATTTTTAATGAAGAAAAATATTCCTAAAAGTTTAGCTATTTTAATTATAATTTTAATAATTATTTTTCTTTTTTCTTTTTCTTTATTTTTAATTGTTCCAACTATTTTTAATCAAATAGGGGATATTTTAGGTAGTATTATTACTTTTTTTAAAAATATTAGTTTAAATTATAATATTAATTTTTATGAAGAAACTGTTAATAAGACTATTAACAATATTTTAATTAAAATAAGTGAAAATATTTCTAATGGAATGCTTAATGTAGTTAGTATATCTATAGATTATATAACTAAATTATTTATTATTATCACATCTTCTATTTATTTTTTAGCGGATATGGATAAAATAAGGTTAGAAATCGAGATTTTTTTAAGAAGAAAAAGTAAAAAATTATATCAATATTTAATTATTTTAGATAGAGAAATGACTAAATATTTAGCCGGCTTTCTAAAACTTTTAATTATTTCTTTTTTTGAATATTTAATTATTTATTATTTTATAGGTCACCCTAATTATTTAATGCTAGGAACTTTAGCGGGCATGAGCAATATTATTCCTTATTTTGGTGGGATTATAACTAATTTAATAGCTGTTATTACTGCTTTAGCAGTTAGTAATGAATTATTTATTCGAACCTTGATTGTTTTATTAATATTTTCTATTATTGATAGTTATATAATTAATCCTTGGGTTTTTGGCAAAAGTAATAAGCTTCACCCTCTAGCAGTTATTATGGCTATTTTTATTGGTGGTGCATTATTTAAAACAATGGGAATTATTTTTTCTTTACCAGTTTCGATAATTTTAATTTCTAGTTATAAGTTTTTTAAACAAGATATTAGTAAAATTAGTAAAAAAGCTAGAAAAAACAAGGTAAAAATTGTAAAATAACTGTATAAAACATAAAAACAGTTGTTTTTCTTGATATTTTATTATATAATTAAGGTATAAATAGACGTAGATATTTACTTAAAATTTGACAAAAACAAACTTTCGTGGTATTATACGTCCCTGATACCTGATAATTCTTATAATTAAGAATAATTAGGGGATAAATATTATACGAGGAGGAATAGTATGAAAAAAGGTTTTACATTAGTAAGAGGAGCACATTTTACTTTAGCAACATTTATCGATAAACAAGTAGAAAAAGTAAAAGGATTTTTTCAAGAACTAAAAGAACAAGTATCAACTTATGGACTTGCAGAAGGAATAAATCAAGTTGTAGCTGGCGCTAGTGCGAGTGCTGTAGGCGCTAAAGAAGAGGCAGTTAACGCTAGCCCTGTATTAACTAGATTTAGAAATGCGGTTAATAATAACCCAGCTTTAAAAGCTGGCCTTGCTATGGGTACAGTTATGGGTGGATATGTATTATGCAAAAACGCTATTATGGCAACTATGGGTGTAGATTTTGGAGATTTAAATCTATTTGCTATGAATACAGCATATGCTGCTGAAACTACTCCTGATATGGTAGTAGATACTTCAGCAACTATGGATACTACTATGACAAGTGATGTAGCTTCAACAAGTGCAGCATCAGTAGAAACTTATGAAGCTCCAGCAGTGGATGCTTATCAAGCGGAAACTCCTGTTGTAACAGAGGCTCCAGTAGTTGAAACTCTTCCAGAGGAACCAGTGCCTGTTGCTACAGAAGAACCAATGGTGGAAACTTATCAAGCAGAGGCAGTGCCTGTTGCAACAGATGCACCTATTGTTACTGAAGCTCCAGTAGTCGAAACTGAAGAAGTACAAACTGAAATTACTCAACCTGAAACAGTATCAGCACCTGTTCAAGCTCAAGAACAAGTTGTTGACACATATTCTGATACAGTAGCTACAACTGAAGAAACTCCAGTACAAGAAGACAATTATTTACAACCAGAAACATGGATTCCAGGTTCACTTGACGAAAATGGAAATGCTACTTTAGGTAGTGATACTAATTATATTGTTATAAAAGGTGAAGATGGTAAAGATATTATTTATACTAGACCAGGATTAACTGACGGTGGATTGGATTCTGAAAATCAAGATAAATTTTTTGAAAATTTAGAAAATTCTTTAGTAAAAGATCCAAATGTTAGTTTTGACAAAGATAATACAGTTTTTGTTACTGGTGAAGGTGAAATTTCATATCAAGAACCAGTGTTAGACGAAAATGGCAATCAAGTAATGTTATATCCACAAGTAGATGCTAGTGGTAATGTAGTTTTTGATGCTGATGGCAATTTAATATATGATAACCCTAATCCAGTTGAAGGTTTTGATCCAATTGCTCAAACTACAACTACGGTTTTAGGAACTGTTGTTGTTGGAAATGATGGTAGTTTACAGGTACATTTAAATGATGGCAATGATTTTGTTGCTTCAGGAGAACATACTGATAGATATTATCCAGATCCTGATGAAAATTATGAAACAGAAAAACCAAGAGAAACACCGGAACCAACTGAACCAGAGCCAACACCAACACCAACGCCAACTCCAACTGAACCAGAGCCAACACCAACACCAACGGAGCCAGAGCAAACTCCTGAACCAACACCTGAAAATACACCAACGCCAACTGAACCGGTTCAAGAAGAAAATGTTGTTTCAAGCTTACCAAAGACTGGTGACGAATTATTGATGGGAGCTGGAATAGCCGGGGTAGCAGCCGTTGGGTCAGCATCAGCTATTTTAGGTAATAAACTTTATCAACGTCATTTAGACAAAGATGCTTTAGCTTTAGCTGATGGAAATTCCAATATTTCAGAACAAATAGATGCGCTTAATGAAATAAAGCAAGAACTTTTAGGAAATCATTTTTCAGAAGATACTATGGCTAGATATGGACTTAATCAAGTTAAAACTAAATAAAAGATAGAAAGGGAAATTTAAAAGAATAATTTAATTCAGGGAGGTTTTAAAAATGAAAAAATTAAATAAAGTAGGTAAACAGATTTTTGCTGTTTGCCTCTCATTAATAATGGTATTAACGCTATGTATTAGTCCTGTTAGTGCCGCAGAAGCTCCAAATTCTATGACTGTAAAACGTACTAAAGAAATGCAGTCTTATATTGGTGATACTAATCATTTTATGGCTTATGCAACTACTGATGGTGTAATTGTATATTGTATGGATCTTCATAAAGATGGTGCAACTTCAGGTACACATTATACTTATTTAAAAGAAGGCGACCAAGGATTATTATATTTAATGAAAAATGGTTATCCAAATAAAAGAATTACTAATACTGAAGAAATTGACCAATACATTACTCAATCAGCAGTTTGGTGGTATTTAGACGATGTTACTGGAGCTGGTAATTTATCAGAAGCTTTCCAAACAACTGATAAAGAAGCTTATGTTGGTATTAGAAATGAAATTGTTAAATTAGTTAATGCAGCTAAAGTTGCTAGTAAACCTAGTACACCAACTATGACAGTAACTATAACTAATAGTAATTTAAAATTAACTGAAGATGGTAAGTATTATGAATCTAATCCTGTAACAGTTGATTTAAACGGAGCTAAAGAATATAAAGTAAATATTAATAATAAAAGTGCGCAAGCAGTAAATGAAAATGGTGAAGAAAAAACAACATTTAGTGCTGGTGAAAAATTTAAAATTAGATTAAATGCTGATAAAGTTAAAGAAAATATTAATTTAGATGTTAATGTAACAGCAACTGGTGAAGTAGAATCAGTAGCTACATTTAACCCTGATAATAGTGCATTTCAAAGAGTTGTTTCTTCTAAAATTTATACTAAAAATGTAAAATTAGAGAAAAAATTAACTTTAAGTGCTGCAGGTAATGGTAGTACACCAACTATTTCAACTACACCAGCAGAAGAAGATGCTGTAATTGTTGATGTTCCTAATACATTAGCTAATAGTTCTTTATTTGCTATTGTGGCAGGAGTAGTACTAGTTATAGCCGGTGGTAGTTTAATTATTTATAGATATCGTACTAATAAAAATTAAAAAAAGTAATGGGAAGGGTGCTGAAAATGGAAAAACTTGAAAAATTTAGTTTTACAAAAGAAGATGGTACAGTAGTCAACGCAAATATAGTTGGCTGCTTTACTGTAAAAGAAATTGGAAAAACATTTTTACTTTATAATACAGGCGAAGACGATAGTGTTGATGTTTCGTTAGTTATTAATAAAGGAAATGTAATTGAACTAGACGATGTTAGCGACGAAGATTTAAATGCAGTTGAAAAATTAGTTAGTCTTGTAACTAATGAGGAGGAAGTATAAAATGGCTGAAGAAAAAGGTATGGTAGTAGCGATTAAGAATTTTAAAGAGCTTGCTAAAAATAAAGAGGTAAAACAAAAAGGTTCTAGAAAATCAAAAACATTATTTTCTAAAATAGGTAATTTAAAAGAAAAATTTAAAAATTGGCAAACTAAAAGGTTAGATAATAAACTTGCTATAATAGATAATAATCTTAATAGAATTGAAAATTCGATAGAATATTTTGAAAAACTAGCTAGAGAAGCTGAAACAGAATCAGCTAGAAAAAGCGCTTTAGATATGATTAGTCAAAAAAAAGAAGAACAAGAAAAATATTTAGCTGAAAAAGAAAGATATATGACAAAAAAAGATAAATTATTGAATTCTGAAGAAGTAGAAATAACTATTGAAGAAGATTTAAAAAATTATTTTCCTAGTGTAGAAAGAGAAAGACTACAAACTATGGTAGATACTTACTATGATAAAAAAACTAATACTTTTGAAATAGGAAATGAAAAGTTTGAATTAAATAATTTATCAGCTGAAGAAAAAGCTGAAGTTTATGGTAAAGCATTAGAAGCTTTTAATAAATTAGAAAATAATGACGATTTTAAAAATGCTAGATTACTTGAAGTATTTGGAAATTATGCTTATAATGGTAATTTTATTAAAAAATTTTCTAAATTGGACGAAAATGACCGCTTTTTAGTTGTTTCTGATTTAGCGCATTTATCTGTTGTAAAAATGGCCGAACTTAAAAATAAAAATCCTAAATTAGTGATTGATAACTTTTTATCTTTAGATAAAAAAGAACAAGAAACACATTTAAAAAAAGTTAAATTTAACAGTCAAGAATTAAACGAAGAATATTTACAAGAATTAAGAAAATTAAACGAAGAACTTCAAGCTCAAGAAGAACAAAATAAAGATCAAGAATTGCCTGAAATAAAACCAAATCTAACAAAAGAACCTAAAGTTGAAAATCCAGGAGAACATACTGACAGATATTATCCAGATCCTGATGAACACGAACCACAAAAACCAATAGAAACACCTGCACCAACTGAACCAGAACCAACTTATGAACCTGAAGTTGAAGAACCTACTTTTAATCAAGATAAAATAAATGAATATAATGCTAATAAAGACGAATATACTATAAATATTGAAAATGCGCAAAATAGGATTGCAGAAATTGATGCTAAAATTGCTGATGCTAAAAGTAAACAAAAATCTTTTATAGAAAATAATGCCCAAACTTTTGCAAGTGGTTTTAATGTAGGAGTAGGAGATATTATTGCTGATAATGCAGGTGCTTATAAAGATCAGATCGCTGAATATACTAATGATGGACAAGCTTTAACTGTTGGTGATTTAGAAACTGAAAGAGAAACATTAATGCAAGAAATAAGACAAAATGAAGAAGCTCGTCGTGCTGCTAAAATCCAAGCTGATAAAAAAGCTCGGGAAGAAAGACTTAATGAAATAAATCGAAAATCTAAAGAACAATGGGAAGAAAATAGAAAAGCTCAAGAATTAGAGGAAGCAAAATCTGTCTTATCTCATTTAAAAACCGATACTGGTTTTTATGATATTAGTAATTTAACAGACGAAGAAATATTAGAAGTCTATAATAGTATTAAATCTTCACCTAGTATGGAAAGCAGAATAAAAGAAGCTCAAAAATTAAGCGAAGAAGTTGTAGTCTCTTCTCAAAAACCAGAATCAACAAAGAAACCTAAAGTTGAAGGGCCAGAAGAAACACCTGCGCCAGTAGAACCAGTTCCAACAGAGGAGCCAGAAGTTGTTAACGAAAATACATCTTCATTAGAATCTTTATCTGCTGAAGAAAAAGCACAACTTAATGAACAAAGTGAATATAATCAAGATACTATAAATAATATAATGAATATATATGGTGTTGATAAAGAACAAGCTATGGAAATGTATCAATCAGGTAATCCAGAAATAAAACAAATGATTAATGAGATGAAAAATAATATTGCCTTGGATTCAAATGCTTCTGAAAACCATACTGAAGAAGAAATACAAGATAGCTATCCAGAAATAACAGCAGATAAAAAAATAGAAGAACTTTTAAATGCTAATATTTATGGTTCAAAACTTGCTGAAAAATTTACAGCCGAAGAAATAGAAAATTATATGAATAGCCATCCAGAAATGGCACCTGATCGCGCACTTGATCAATTAGCTGCTATTGATAGTCTTGATGTAGGGCAAGAAAAGACTAGTGGCAGATCTAGATAACCAAGTTTAACTTGGTTTTTTCTATACTTATTGACTTTTATGGATAAAATAGGTAAAATTTTAAATGGAGTTGATATTATGATACAAAAACCTAAAGGAACATATGATTTATTTGGCGAAAATGCTGAAAAGGTAATATATTTAAAGAAAATAATTGAAGCCTTAATGGATAAATATAATTATAAATATTTTGAAACCCCAATTTTTGAAACTAGTGAATTATTTCATAGAGGAGTTGGGGAAACTACTGATATAGTTAATAAAGAAACTTATGATTTTAAGGATCGTGGAGATCGTAATTTAACTTTAAGACCAGAAGGAACTGCTGGTATTGTGCGAAGTTTTATTGAAAATAAATTATATACCTTAAGTATGCCAGTAAAAGCTTGGTATTTTGGTCCAATGTTTAGATATGAAAGACCACAAGCTGGAAGATATAGAGAATTTAGACAGTTTGGTGTTGAAGCTTTTGGTTCTAATGATCCTATGATGGATGCCGAAGTTATTAGTATAATTGTAAACTTTTTTAAATTACTTGGTTTAAAAGGTATAAAAGTTAATATTAATAGTTTAGGGGATAAAGAGTCCAGAGAAAATTACCGTACAGCTTTACTTGATTATTTTAAACCTTATATAAATGATTTATGTGAAGATTGTAGGAATAGATATGAAAAAAATCCACTTCGAATTTTAGATTGTAAAGTTGATAGTGATAAAGATATAATGAAAAATGCTCCTAAATTAACTGATTATTTAAATGAAGAAAGTAAGGAACATTTAGCTAGAGTTAAAACGTATTTAGATAGTATGAATATTGATTATGTAGTTAATCCTGGTATTGTAAGAGGTCTTGATTATTATACACATACTGTTTTTGAAGTAGAAGCTAATATAAAAGGTTTTGGTAGTCAAAATGTTTTAGGCGCTGGGGGAAGATATAATCATTTAGTTGAAAATATTGGTGGGCCTTCAGTTCCTGGTGTTGGTTTTGCTATTGGAATTGAAAGACTTATGCTAGCGTTAGAAGCGGAAAATATTAATTTAACTGAAGAAAAAAACATTGATGTTTATGCTTTTAGTCAAGGATTAAATGATAATTCTTATTTAATGAATATTGTTAATATGATTAGATTAAATGGTTTTAACGTTGAAATGGATTATTTAAATAGAAACATGAAAAATAATTTTAAAAAAGCTGATAAATTAAAAGCTAAATATATTATAATTATCGGTAGTACAGAAGTAGAAAATAATATTTTAACTGTTAAAAATAACGAAACTTTGGAAGAATTTAAAATAAAAAAAGAAGAAATAATTGATTTTTTAGATAGTAAATTAGGTGATATTAATGAAAATTAATTGTACAAACTATGATATAAATAATGTTGGTGAAATAGTTACTTTAAATGGTTGGGTTAATAAAAAAAGAGATTTAGGTGGTCTTTTATTCATTGATTTAAGAGACCGTAGTGGAATTATTCAATTAGTAGTAAAACCTGAATCTAAAATATATGAAAAAGCTTTAAGTTTAAAAAACGAATATGTAATTGAAGTAACAGGAAAAGTTGTTAAAAGAGAGAAGGCTAACCCTCATTTAAAAACTGGTGAAATAGAAGTAGAAGTTACAGATTTATTAGTTTTAAATACTTCTTTAGATCTTCCTTTTGAACTCGATAAAGATAATTCTTTAGAAGATACGAGACTTAAATATCGTTATTTAGATTTACGAAGAAAAAATTTACAAAATAATATTATAACGAAACATAAAATAATGCAAAGTACAAGAAGTTATTTAAATAATGAAGGTTTTATCGAAATTGAAACGCCAATTTTATGTAAAAGTACCCCAGAAGGAGCTAGAGATTATCTAGTACCTTCTAGAGTAAATAAAGGTAAGTTTTATGCCTTGCCCCAGTCTCCGCAGATTTATAAACAATTATTAATGGCTAGTGGGTTTGAACGTTATTATCAAATTGCTAGATGTTTTCGTGACGAAGATTTAAGAGCTGACCGTCAACCTGAATTTACGCAAATAGATTTAGAAATGAGTTTTGTAAATGAAAATGATATTATGAAAATTACTGAAGGATTATTAGCTAAAATATTTAAAGATGTTAAAAATATTGATATTAATCTTCCTATTAAAAGAATGACTTATGACGAGGCTATTAATTTATATGGTAGTGATAAACCAGATTTAAGATTTCAAATGACTATTACCGATATTACGGATATTTTAACTGGTTCCGCGCCAATGTTTAATGAAGGAATAATTAACTGTTTAGTAGTTAAAGATGGGGCTAGTAAATATTCTCGTAAAGAAATTGATAAACTTACAGATTTTGTTAAAATATATAAAGCTAGTGGTCTTGCTTTTCTTAAATATGACGAAGGTTTTACTGGTAGTATTAATAAATTTATAACTGAAGAAGTTGCTAATAAGTTAAAAGATGTTTTAACTTTAGAAAATAATGATTTAATTTTAATTATTTCTGGAAATAAAAATATTGTAAAGACGTCTTTAGGAGCTTTAAGATTAAAAATAGCTAAAGATCTCAACTTAATTTCTCAAGATAAATATTCTTTTGTTTGGATTACTAATTTTCCAATGTTTGAGTATAGTGAAGAAGAGGATAGATATATTGCTTGTCACCATCCATTTACGATGCCAGAAGATATTAATACTTTAAACGATAAAGAAAATGCTAAAGCTAAAGCTTACGATATTGTTTTAAATGGTTATGAAATAGGTGGGGGCAGTATTAGAATAAATGAAGCCTCTATGCAGCAGCAAGTATTAGAAAGTTTAGGCTTTACTAAAGAAAGAGCTAATGAAAGTTTTGGTTTCTTATTAGATGCTTTAAAATATGGTATGCCACCTGAAGGAGGGCTTGCTTTAGGTCTTGAAAGACTTACCATGATTTTATGTGGTACAGATAATATTAGAGATGTTATTGCATTTCCAAAAACTGCTAGTGCATCTTGTTTAATGAGTGGAGCGCCAGATATTGTCCCTGAAAATAATTTAAAAGAACTTAATATTAAAGTAGAGGATTAATTATGGAAATTGAAAAGAAATATTTAGTAAAGGAAATTCCAAGTTTAGAA
This sequence comes from uncultured Bacilli bacterium, assembly GCA_944363935.1. Classification (GTDB taxonomy): domain Bacteria; phylum Bacillota_I; class Bacilli_A; order RF39; family UBA660; genus Coprosoma. The sequence goes on along the minus strand of CALVVT010000077.1, from coordinate 10,837 downwards.
GGAATAACTCCTAAAATTATTAGACAAGGTTATTTAAATACGAAAAGTGAACCTGTTTTAAGAATAAGAAATATTGATAATGATTATTTTCTAACTTATAAATTCACTAAAAAAGAAGATAAAAATAAAGAAGTAAATGTCTGCACGGAATATGAATTACCAATTACTAAAAAAGCTTTTAATCATTTACTTACTAAAATAGATGGAATTTTAATTGAAAAGAAAAGATATTATATTCCTTTAAATACGTTAACAGCAGAACTTGATATTTTTACTGGAGCTTTAGAAGGTTTAAAGCTAGTAGAAGCCGAATTTTCTAGTTTAGAAGAAGCTCGTAATTTTCAAAAACCTGATTGGTTTGGTGAAGATGTAACTAATGATAAAAAATATCGTAATAGCTATTTAGCTACAAATATAGAAAAATGATGCTTTGGGGCATCATTTTTCGTCTATTAAGAAGTCATCCATTTTTTTATTAAATATTAATGATAATTTATATAGTAAAGTTAAAGAACAAGTCTTTTTATCGTCATTAGGTGCTTCAATCCTTTTTAAATATTCAGGAGAAACATCTAGCATTTCAGCTAAATCCATTAACCTTATTTCTTTTTCTTTACGAAATTTTTTTATATTTCTACAAATTACTTTTTTAAAATCTTTATTAAAATTAGGTATTTCTTTATTAGTCATATTATCACCAACATAATTGTCCCACAAATGGGTAAATAAATAAGTAAACTTTTTGTCCTAAAAAGGTAGACTATTTGTCCTTAAAATGTTATAATTTAGTTAATATAGGATGTGGTTGGATGCGAAGGCATAGAAGTAGACGAAGAAATAAACAAAGAAAAATAATTATTATTAGTGTGTGCAGTATTTTACTTTTTATGACAGTTGGTTATGCAGCTATGCAAACTAATTTAAATATTAAAGCTAAAGGAAATGTGATTAGTAAACCAACTGCTGCTGAAACTATAACAGAAATGGTTACGACAAATTCAAATGAATTATATATTGATGATAAAGGAAATGTTAGGTATTATGGAACATATAGTTCTCAACCTAATAACTATGTAACATTTAATAATGAGTTATGGCGAATAATTGGAGTGATAGATGGTAAGGTAAAAGTTGTAAAAAACAATTATCTACCAACTGTGTTAACAGATAATGGAATAACGCTAGCAACTGAAATTTGTTATATGACAATATGCTCTAATTTTATGCAATGGAATGTTAAAGGAAATAATAATTGGAGTGATTCAACTTTAAAAGCATATTTGAATGGTACATATTATAATAGTATTGAAATAAATTCTAGAAATATGATTTCTGAAGAAACATATTTTTTAGGTGGCCCAACATTGTCAACTTATAAAACTTTAACGAGCAGTGAATACTATGATATTGAAAGAAGTAGTAATGTTTATTCTGGAAATACAACTAGTATAGTTCAAAACATAGGTCTATTATATGTTTCTGATTATGGTTATGCTGCTGGAAAAGAATGTTCAAACGTTGCCGTTAGGGAATTTTTGTCTGATGATTCATATTTGGACGCCGGAGCAAAACTTTTTATGACACCTTTATCTGATTCAAGTGATGGAATATTATGTCATATATATACTTTAGAAACTGATGTAGCTAATAGCACTAATGGTAGCTGGCTTAAAGATGCATCTCCAAACGTATATCCCACTTTTTATTTAAAATCAGAAGTTGAAATAGTATCAGGAACCGGCGCTCAAGATGATCCATTCTTCCTTGAAATGTGATGTTTTAAGGATTTTTTCTTTGCTTTTAAAATTAGGATATGTTATACTAGTAACGGTTTAAAAGCAGGTGAAAATATGGAAAAATATAGAGAAATAGAAAAAAGTATTATAAAAAAATACCGTAAAGATATCTGGAGTAAATTTGTTAAAGCAGTTAAAGATTATGAACTTATAAACGAAAAAGATAAAATAGCTGTTTGTATTAGTGGAGGAAAAGATTCATTTTTACTAGCTAAATGTATGGAAGAATTACAAAGGCACGGACAGTTTAAATTTGGTTTAGAATTTATAATAATGGACCCTGGTTATAAAGAAGAAGTATTAAACCAAATAAATGAAAATTTAAATGTTTTAAATATTAAAGCTCATATCTTTAAAGCACCAATTTTTTCTTATACAGATACTATCGAAAATCCTTGTTACTTATGTGCGAAAATGAGAAGAGGTTATTTGTATAAGTATGCGAAAGAACTTGGGTGCAATAAAATTGCTTTAGGTCATCACTTTAATGATGTTATTGAAACTATTATGCTTAATTTAATCTATACCGGTAAATATGGAACAATGATGCCTAAATTAAAAAGTACGGCTCATGAAGGGATGGAACTAATTAGACCTCTTTATTATATTGAAGAAAATCATATTAAAAGTTGGGCTAGATATAATGACTTAACTTTTATTGGTTGTGCTTGTAAAGTAACTAAAAAAGATATAGGTCAAAGACAAGAAATGAAAAAATTAATTGACCATTTAAAAACTTATTATAAAAAAGCTGATAAATGTATTTTTACATCAGCGACTAATGTTAATTTAAATCAAGTTATTAGTTATAGCAAAGATGGGGAAAAACATAATTTTTTAGATGAATATTAACTGTAAAGTTGCTAATAAAAAGCAGCTTTTTCTTTGCTTTAAAGATAAAATATGATATGATTAGATTAGCTTAAAAATAGTAAATGGGGCAAGTTTATGAAGAAGTATGTTTTTATTATCGAAAAATTATTTTTAATATTTTTTATATTTTCTTGTTTGGGCTGGATTTATGAAGTGTCATTATATTTAATAAGAGACCATGAATTTGTTAATAGAGGTTTTCTTTTTGGTCCTTACTTACCAATATATGGTTTTGGAGCTTTAATTTTATATTTTTTACTTTGGAATTTTATTAAGAAAAAACATAATATAGGGAAAATAAATATTAATATAATTTTAGTTTTTATAATTATTTTTATAGTTACAACAATTTTAGAATATATTTCGCATTACATCCTAGACGAATATTTTAATATAGTTTTATGGGATTATTCTAATGAGTTTTTAAATATAAATGGTAGAGTTTGTCTAAATGCTAGTAGAAACTTTGCTATTGGTGGTACTTTATCTTTATATTTAATTCAACCACTAATAGAAAAACTCGTTAATAAATTTGGTAATACTAAACCTTATCATATAATTATAATTGTTTTATCGCTTATTATGGTCCTTGATTTATTAATGACTATCATTTAAAAACATTTGTAAAACATTAGGAAAATTTAACAGGACTTCTTGTTTTAAAACGAGTTTTATATTATAATTATAAAGTGGAGGGTATAAAATATGGCAAAAAAGAAAAAGCGGAAAGAAACTAAAAAAGCACCATCTTACAGCGTCGAATTAAAAGGAATTTTATTAATCTTGATTGCCATAATTGGTTGCTGTCCTTTTGGAATAGTAGCTAGTTTAATCAGGGGATTTGTTGGCTTTTTAGTTGGCGTATGGTATATTGTTTTATTGATTGCTGTTGGCGTTATTGGTGTATATATGATGGTAAAAAGGGAAAAACCAGATTTTTTAACTTCAAAATTAATTGGTTTATATATAATGTCTCTAGGTGTTTTAATTTTATCGCATACCGGTTATATTGCTACTTTAAGTGAAAACGGGATAACTGATTTCGCAGTGTTAGAAGAAACCATTAATAATTTAATGGGCTTTATAAACGGTCAAGTAGAACTTCAAGGTGGCGGAATAATTGGTGCGATTTTTGGTGTTATTTTTACCGATTTATTAACTTTAGATGGGGCAAGAGTTGTCTGTATTGCCCTAATTATATGTGGCCTTATTATGTTTACAGGTGTATCAATTTATGACGTTGTTACTTACTGTAAAGAAAGAGCTAAAGAAGCTAAAGAAAAACATATTAATAAAGCCGCTGAAAGAGCAGCGAGAAAAGCGGAAGAAGAAGCCGAAGAGGAAGAAGAAAAACCAGTAGTTATTAGTAAACCAGAAAATGAACCTTTACCAGAAACCCCAAAACCAACTTTAGAACCAACTTTAGATTTAAAAGGTTATAAACTACCACCTATGGGCTTACTCGTGAGAACTAAAGAAAAGAAAGGATCAGCTAAAGAAAATGCTGAAGCGATAAAAAATGTAGTTAAAGGGTTAGAAAAAGTATTAGCTGATTTTAATATTCATGGGAAAGTAGTTGCTGCTAATATAGGCCCAGCAGTAACCCAGTATGAAATAGAACTTAAAAGCGGAACTAAAGTTAGTAAAATAAATAGTATTAATAAAGAAATAGCTTTAGAATTAGGAGCTAAAGATGTTAGAATAGAAGCTCCAATTCCGGGTAAAAAAACAGTTGGAGTAGAAATTCCTAATAAAGTTGTCAGTCCTGTATCAGCTAGAGAAATATTAGAAGCTGTTCCAGGTAAATATGCGAGTAGCCGGCTTTTAGTTGCTTTAGGTAAAAGTATTATGGGTGAACCTACTTGGTGTGAAATTGATAAAACGCCACATTTGCTTGTTGCGGGTTCTACGGGTAGTGGTAAATCAGTTTGTATTAATAGTATGATTGTATCATTATTAATGCGAAGTAAACCAGACGAAGTAAAACTTGTTTTAGTTGATCCTAAAAAAGTAGAACTTTCAATGTATAATGGAATACCACATCTTCTTACGCCAGTTGTAACTGATCCGAAAAAAGCTAATATTGTTTTAAAGAAAATAGTTCAAATAATGGAAGATAGATATGATTTATTTGAAAATAGTAAAACTAAAAATATTACAGGATATAATGCTTATGTCGAAAAGAAAAACGAAAAATTAAGTGAAGGCGAAAAAATAAAGAAACTTCCTTATATCGTTGTTATTATCGACGAACTAGCAGATTTAATGCTTGTCGCCGCTAAAGAAGTTGAAGACTCAATAATGCGTATTACGCAAATGGCTAGGGCTGCAGGAATTCATTTAATTGTTGCAACTCAAAGACCTAGTACTGATGTTATTACCGGAGTTGTTAAAGCTAATATCCCATCAAGAATATCTTTTGCCGTATCTAGTAGTATTGATTCTAGGACTATATTAGATATGAGCGGAGCTGAAAAACTACTTGGAAGAGGAGATATGTTATTTAAACCTCAAGGTGAAAACATTCCAATTAGAGTTCAGGGAAACTTTATTAGTGACGACGAAATAAAAGCTGTAGTTGATTTTACAATTAGTCAGCAAAAAGCTAAATATGATCAAAGTTTAACAGTTAGTGAAGAAGATAAAGGTGCGACGACAATGGTAAATAAAGACGATTATGAAGAACCACTTTATAATGAAATCGTTGATTTTGTTGTAACCCAAGGAAAAGCTAGTGCTTCACTTCTGCAAAGAAGATTTAGACTTGGTTATAATAGAGCGGCTAGATGTATTGATCTTTTAGAAGAAAGAGGCATTGTTGGACCACCTAATGGTTCTAAACCAAGAGAAGTTTTAATAAAACCAGAAAAGAAAGAATAATTTCTTTTTTTCTCTATATAATAAAGTAATGTCAAATTTAAATTATTGTTTAATTTTTGCTTGCTAGTTAGAAAAAGACATGCTATAATTTACTTTGAGAAGGTGATAAAATGAAATCATTAAATTTAAATGCACCAAGACGAAGACATATAAGTGTTGTCAGTATAATTTTGTTTATCGTCGTTATTATTCTTTTAGCTTTGGCCTTTTTTGAAGTGTTTCAAATAAGAGACGAAAGTGGTAATGATAAAGACGAAATTAAAAATTTAACTGCTGAAAATGAAAAGTATCAAAAGGAAATTGCTGATTTAAAAAAGAAAAATGAAGAATTAGAAAATGCTCCTATTTCAGTTAATGGCTTTTATAGTGCGAGCGCTGATAATCAGTATTATGAAATATTGTTAAATGAAGGAGTTATTATTTTAAGTACAGAAGTAAATGGTAGTATTCATTGTTTTTATGGAACTTATAACATGGAAGGAAATAATTTAACATCTTCTTTTACAACTGGATTAGATCCTTATAATAAAACGATAACAGTTCCAAATATTAAACTTACTGCAAATAAAGATAATACCTTAACTTATCAAGAAGGAGAAAATCCAGAAATAACTTTAAATAAAATAAATAGTAATGAAGTTAAACATATTGGTAAAACTTTTAGAATAAATATAAATCCCTAAAATGGGATTTTTAATTTAGTTTTTGCCTTATTTTATTTGCTTTTTCCCTTTTTTTTTGATAAAATTGATACTGGTGATAACATGGCAAAGTACGATGAAAATTAAATAAAAATATTAGAAGGATTAGAAGCAGTTCGTAAAAGACCAGGTATGTATATTGGTTCAACTGATAAAAGAGGTCTTCATCATTTAATATGGGAAATTGTCGATAATAGTATTGACGAAGTTATTAATGGCTATGGTAATAAAATAAAAGTAATTCTTCATAGTGATGGAAGTGTTAGTGTTGAAGACTTTGGTAGAGGGGTACCAACTGGAATGCACGCTAGTGGTAAAAGTACTCCTGAAGTTATTTATACCGTTCTTCATGCTGGTGGTAAGTTTGAAACAGCTGGTTATAAAGTATCAGGTGGACTTCATGGGGTTGGTGCTTCAGTTGTTAATGCCTTATCAAAATGGATGGAAGTTACTATTAAAAGAGATGGTACCGAATATTTTATTCGTTTTGAAGATGGCGGACATACTGTAGTTCCTTTAAAAAAGATTGGCAAAACTAATAGAACGGGAACCAAAGTTAGATTTATGCCCGACGATACTATTTTTAGTACAACTAAATTTTCTTTTACTAATGTTTGTGAAAGAATGCAGGAAAGTGCTTTTTTACTGAAAAATTTAACTGTTGAAGTAATCGACGAAGAAGATGGGAAAAATGAAATATATCATTATGAAAATGGTTTAAATAGTTTTGTTCAGTATTTAGACGACGATAAAAAAGTGCTTCATAAACCAGTAGATTTTTCAGGAATGAAGGAAGGCATTAATGTTGAAGTTGCTTTTCAATATACTGATACTTATTCAGAAAATATAATTTCTTTTGTTAACAATGTTAAAACTAGTGATGGAGGAACTCATGAAGTTGGTTTTAAAACAGCGGTTACTAGAATTTTTAACGAATACGCGAGAAATAATAATTTTTTAAAAGCTAAAGATAAGAATTTAGAAGGTCCAGATACAAGAGAAGGAATAACGGCAATTGTAAGTTTGCAAATACCTGAAAAACTTCTTCAGTTTGAAGGTCAAACAAAAGGTAAACTTGGTACCCCTATCGCGCGTAGTGTTGTCGATAGTATTACAGCCGAAAACCTGCAATTTTTCCTTGAAGAAAACAAAGAAATAGCTACTAAAATCATGGAAAAAATGGTTAAATCTAAACAAGTACGAGAGGCTGCTAGAAAAGCCAGAGACGAAGCACGTAGTGGTAAAGGCAAAGGTAAAAAAGAAAGAAGTTTAAGTGATAAACTAACTCCGGCACAAACAAAAAATCCAAGTAAAAACGAATTATTTTTAGTCGAAGGAGATTCAGCTGGTGGTTCAGCTAAACAAGGTAGAGATAGGAAATTTCAAGCTATTTTGCCTCTTCGCGGTAAAGTTATTAATACCGAAAAGGCCCGCCTTGAAGATATTTTAAAAAATGAAGAAATAAATACAATGATTCATACTATTGGCGCTGGTATTGGTAGTGATTTTGATATAAATGATTGTAACTATAATAAAGTTATTATTATGACCGATGCTGACGATGATGGGGCACATATTCAAATACTTTTACTAACTTTTTTCTATCGTTATATGAAACCATTAATTGAAAATGGGCGGCTTTTTATTGCAATGCCTCCACTATATAAATTACATAATGGTAAACATGTTTACTATGCTTGGAATGACGAGCAAGCTGAAGAAATAAAAAAAGAAGTTAAAGTAAAATTAGAAAAACAAAGATATAAAGGTCTTGGAGAAATGAATCCTGAACAATTATGGGAAACGACAATGGATCCTGATAAAAGAAGTTTAATTAAAGTTAATTTAACTGATGCTTCTTTAGCTGAAAAAAGAGTTAGCGTTTTAATGGGCGATAAAGTAGAGCCAAGAAAAGAATGGATTGAAGAAAATGTGGAATTTTCACTTGAAGACAGTTATACAATTTAGGGTGATATTATGAAAGATGTATTAAATAAAATATATGATTATTCACTAGAAGAAATAATGGGTGATAGTTTTGGTCGTTATGCGAAAACTATTATTCAAGATAGGGCTTTGCCTGACGTTCGTGATGGTTTGAAACCGGTTCAAAGAAGAATTTTATATGCGATGTACCGGGGGCATAATACTTACGATAAACCATATAAAAAATCAGCTAAAACCGTTGGAGATGTAATGGGACAGTTCCATCCTCATGGTGACTCTAGTATTTATGAAGCATTAGTTAGAATGAGTCAGTGGTGGAAGAACAATGCTTGTTTTGTCGATATGCAGGGTAATAATGGTTCGATGGATGGAGATGGCGCGGCAGCTATGCGTTATACGGAAGCCAGACTTTCTAAAATTAGTGAAGAAATGCTTAAAGACATCGACAAAGATACTATTATTTGGGCTCCTAACTATGACGATAGTTTATATGAACCAACAGTGTTGCCAGCTAAATTCCCCAACCTTTTAGTTAATGGGAGTACGGGCATTAGTGCGGGTTATGCAACGAATATTCCCCCACATAATTTAGGGGAAGTAATCGATGCAACAATTAAAAGAATTGAAAGTCCAAACTGCCGGTTAGAGACAATTATGGAAATTATTAAAGGTCCTGATTTTCCAACTGGTGGGATTGCCGAAGGAATTGATGGCATTCGTAAAGCTTTTGAAACTGGTAGAGGTAAAGTTATTGTTAAAGCTAGATTTACAGTAGAAGGAACTAAAAATAAAAGACAAATTATTATTACTGAAATACCTTATGAAGTAAATAAAGCTTTACTAGTTAAAAAAATTGACGAAATTAGAATTGATAAAAAAGTCGATGGTATTCTAGCTGTTCGTGACGAAACTGATAGAGAAGGTATTAGAATTGCTATTGATTTAAAGAAAGATGCTAATGAAAGTTTAATCGTTAATTATTTACTTAAAAATACCGATATGATGGTTTCTTATAATTACAATATGGTTGCTATTGTAAATAGAAGACCAATGACTTTAGGTATTTTAGAAGTATTAGATGCTTATATTAATCATTTAAAAGAAGTTATTACTAAAAGATGTGAGTTTGATTTAAAACATGCTGAAAGCAGAATGCATATAGTTGAAGGTTTAATTAAAGCTTTAGATATATTAGACGAAGTTATTAAAACTATTAGAAGCAGTAAAAACAAAGCTGATGCTATTCAAAATTTACAAACAGAATATGAGTTTTCTAAACTACAAGCCGAAGCGATTGTTAATTTACAATTATATAGGTTAACTAATACTGATGTTGCTGTTTTAAAAGAAGAAATGGAAGAATTACAAAAGAAAATAAATGTTTTAAGACAAATATTAAGTAATGAAGAAGCTTTAAAACATGTTATGAAAACGGAAGCTAAATTAATTAAGAAAGAATATGCGGTTCCAAGAAAAACAACAATTAATGAAACTATTACTGAAGTAAAAGTTGACGAAGTTGATTTAATTACTAAAGAAGACTGTATGGTAGTTGTTACTAAAGAAGGTTATGTTAAAAGAGTATCAACTAGAAGTTATAGTGCAAGTGATGATGAAACTGGTTTAAAAGATAAGGATTATGTTTTAAATTTATATGAAGCAAATACAATGGATACTTTAATTTTATTTACAAGTTTAGGTAATTTTCTTTATATTCCAGTTTATGAACTACCGGATGTTAAATGGAAAGATTTAGGAAAACACGTTAGTAATATTATTAAAATAAGTAGTGACGAAGAAATTATTGGTAGTTATTTAACTAATGATTTTAAAGATGTTAATTTTTTAACTTTTACTAAAAATGGAATGGTTAAGAAAAGTTCTTTAGAAGATTTTAAGGTTCAAAGATATTCTAAACCAATTAATTTAATGAAATTAAAAGCTAAAGACAAAGTTGTTAGTGTTAGTATTTGTGAAGAAGAAATATTTGTCGTTACGAAAAATGGTTATGGACTTCGTTATTTAGCTAGTGAAGTACCACTTACTGGTTTAAGAGGAAGTGGGGTAAAAGCCATTAATTTAAAAGACGACGAAGTTATTTCGGGTATTTCATTTAGTAATGCTGATTATTTATTAGTTGTTACTGATAAAAATACTGGCAAAAGAATAAAAATAGACGAATTTGAAATTACTTCTAGAGCTCGTAAAGGAGTACTCGTAGTAAGAGATGTTAAAACTAATCCTTATAAAATTATTAAAGCTTTAATAATTAAAGGGAAAGTAAATATTGGGTTAGTAACTAATGAAATAGAGTATTTAAAAGGTACTGATTTTAGAGTTTGTGATCGTTATCAAACAGGTAATTCTTTAACTAAAGAAAATATTACTGATGCTTTTGTTGTTAAAAGTGAAGCTGAAGATATTGAAGAAGTAGTATCTTTAGATAAAATAGACGAAGAAATGTTAACAATTGACGATTTTTTAGGTGATATTAAATAATATTACCTTTTTTTTACACTTTTTTATAAAATTTATTATTTTTCAAAAATATTACTTGTTTTTTTGTGTGATAAAGTAATATTATAGTAAGATAGGAAGTAGGAATTAACAATAATCTTCCTAAAAAATATAGAAAAAACT
>CALVVT010000076.1 GCA_944363935.1 uncultured Bacilli bacterium | reverse complement strand
CAGGTGGATAAGCTCTAGTAGCTCCCAAATTACTAATAACTGCATATAATGAATCTTGATCAATTGCAACCTTAGCAGCATAAGCCCAATATGAATATTCATCATATGAATGAACATATCTACCTACACCACCTAAAATTGCAACTAAAAATAAAACAGAAAAAATAATAATAGTTTTTGTATCAATAGTATCTAAATTACTAAAAAATAACTTATTATTACGATAAATATAATATAGTAAGGCTAAAGATATAATGAGTAAGAAAAGTAATGAAATAGAAAGAAGGTTTAAAAGGCCTAAAACGATAAAACTAAAAATTAAAATAGATATAGAAACAACTAAAGATATTTCAAATCTTAATTTAGTCTTAATCATACAAGCAAAAGTAATTAATAAAATAAAAGCATAAAGTAAAAGAAAACCAGTACCGCTATATGAATTAAATATTAATGATAAGAAACTATTAACAACTAAAACTAAATTTATAATTTTATAAAATCTTCGTTCTTTTTTAAACACTTTGATATTTAATATAAAGAAAAATATCACTAATAATAAATTTAATATATAACTTAAAAAATTTATTTCTGTATTAAACATAATGTGTTTAAGTGGCATTAAGCCGAATAATAAAATTATAATTATTATACTTATAATACTTATTTTATCCTTTTTCATAAGCACACCTCTTATCATTTCCGTCGTAATATTTTTTTGATAAATTTTCTAATCTTAAAATCAATAGTTTCATTTAACCTTTTATCTAAATATTTATTTTCCTCTACTATTCTAATATAATCTTCTTCTAAATGTTTATATTTATAATCAAGTTCTTCTATTCTATCGTGCATTTTTGAACTTTTAACACATTCATCTTCATAAATTCTCTGAAGTTCTATCAGCAACTTAACAGGTAATTCACGCATATTTCTACTTTTAATAAGATAACGTTTATAGTCGTCAATATCTGGCAAATCTGTAATAGATTTATTAGCTTGTAAAACAAATCTACTACACATCTCCTCTAAATTATTTCTGAGTTCTATATACTTTGAAGGATTTTTCTTAGGATGTTCAAAATCAATTTTAGAATTAATAAACTCTTCTCTTTTAAGATGATTTAAATATGGTAAAAAAGTGCCTATACGATCTTTATTCTCTGCAAAAGAAGTATCATATAAAAGTAAAACAGGTGTTCCAAGAGCAAGACATGGCAAAGAACAGTGAAGTTTTGTAGTAATTACCAAATGTGCACCTTGGTATAATTTTAAAGTGTCCTCCACTCTTTTTTTCCTTTCATCCCAAGACTCATTAGAAAAACTTCCTCTTTTTACATCTTGAACAAACTTAATAACTTTACGTTTTGTCTTCTTTTTAATATAGTTTATTTCTTTATCAGTAAGTCCAACTACTACAATATAATCTTCCTTTTTAACATTTGGAAATTTATTAATAGTAAGTGTCATACACCCAGAAAAATAATTTGGGACACCTAATTTATCCAAAATTTTTTTAGTATGATTATCTCTAGTACCAACAGGACCATATTTTTTAAAACTTTCTAAAAGATTAGCATTTAAATAGTCTGTACCGACAGTAACTCCACCCTCATATGGAATCTTTTTTAAAAACATAGATGTATATAAAGGTTCAATATAAGGAGAAATATCAAAATTAAAGAAATCATGAATATACCAAGCATTCATAATAAGTTTAACTCTTTCCTTTTTATTAGGAATAAAAAGTTCTAAATTTTCTCTATCTATTAAATAGTCAACTTTAGGAAGAAATCTTTCTTGAGCATAAGTTTGAATATCATCACCTATATTATCTGTATCCTTATAATACAATAAACCATATTTCATATTATCATCCTTTGTCATAATTATTATTTTAAAAATTCATTTATTAATTTCTTACTTTCTTTTGTATATTCTTTTCTATATTTTTCATATTCTTTTAAAATGGAAGCTTTATTTTCCCTAACATTTTTTATTTTATTAGCAATTTCTCCTATATCATCATCACTATCTAAAACTAAATATTGTTTTAACTTTGGATAATCATCAAAAATATCAGTATTACCTAGTAAACAAGGAATACCTAAATCCAAACTTTTTAATATTAATTCCATATTATTAAATGTAAAATTACAATAAAGATTAATATCATTATCGACAAGAGCATCAAAAGTACTATTAACCTCTTTAGCTTTTATTTCAAAGAAATCAATAAAATGTTTAGTAGCAGGCATATTAGGAACTATTTTACAATAATCATAATCTACTAATTTTAAAGCGCTTAATTGGTTATACGTATTATGATTAGGATTATAATCATCACCTATCAACCCAATAGAATTATTGCTCTTACTTTTTCTTGACTTAATTTTAACATCAAGTAAAAGATGACTAGCTCTATAACCAGCTTTTTTTAATACAATGCTTGTAGATTTATCAAGACAAGCAATTTCTTTTATTATATTACGATCATAAAACTCCATAATTCTTGTGTAAGTTCCCCTTACACCACTATTTGTTAACTGAGCTAAATTATTTTTATAAACAAATTTAATTTCTCTTTTCTTACTAATATAAGGTAAGATTAAACGATAAGCTTCACACCAATCAAAAATAATCAACTTACTACCTTTATTATTAA
>CALVVT010000075.1 GCA_944363935.1 uncultured Bacilli bacterium | reverse complement strand
ATATTCTCTTCCATCAAAAATTAGATACAGTTGACGAACAAGAAGTAATTGTTATGCTTATTGATAGTCCACTCGCTATTGATTTTGATAAAGAAGAAAAACAAAATATGACTTTTGGCGAAAAAGTCGCTGATAAATTTTCGGCTATAGCCGGAAGTTGTACGTTTATTTTATTATTTACCTTATTTTTAATAGCTTGGATTGTAGTTAATATTGTTTTATTAAAAGAAAAACCAATTGATCCTTATCCTTTTATTTTACTTAATTTAGTTTTATCTTGTATTGCCGCGATTCAAGCCCCAATAATTATGATGAGTCAAAATAGGGAAGCTAAAAAAGATAGTTTAAGAAACCAAAATGATTATAAAACTGATTTAAAAAGTGAACTTATTTTAGAAGATTTACATCATAAAATGGAGACTTTAATCAATAATCAAAATAGAATAATAAATATGTACGAAAAAGCTAAAAAGGAAGAGAAATGATATTTCCTCAGCAGCTTTTTTTAATTATTAAAAAATTATAAATGTTCTAGCACTCCCTGTTGACAAGTGCTAAAAAAGGTGTTATTATTTGTTATGGATACAAGGGAGATGATAGAATGGCTAAAAAACAATTTAAAGCCGAATCCAAAAAATTAATGGAATTAATGATTAATTCTATTTATACAAACAAAGATATTTTTTTAAGAGAACTTATTTCTAATGCTAGTGATGCGATTGATAAACTTCATTATAAATCACTAACTGATACTAGTATTAAAGTTGATAAGGATAACTTTAATATTAAAATAAAAATCGATAAAGAGAAAAGAAAACTTACTATTTCCGATAATGGTATTGGAATGACCAAAGAGGAATTAGAAAATAATTTAGGTACTATTGCTCAAAGTGGTTCTTCTTTATTTAAGCAAGAGAATGAAAAGAAAAAAGATATTGATATTATCGGCCAGTTCGGTGTAGGTTTTTATTCTTCATTTATGGTTGCTAGTAAGGTTGAGGTTATTAGTAAGGCTTATAACAGTAACAAAGCTTATATTTGGGAAAGCGTTGGAGCCGATGGTTATACCGTTAAAGAATGTTTAAAAGAAAATTATGGGACAGAGGTTATTTTAACAATTAAAGATAATGACCAAGATAATGATTATGATAAGTATTTAGAAGAATATACAATTAAATCTTTGGTGAAAAAATACTCTGATTACATAACTTATCCGATTAAAATGATGGTAGAAAAAAGTAAATTAAAAGAAGGTAGTAAAGATGAATATGAAACTTTGTTAGAAGAAGAAGTAATTAATACTTTAGTTCCAATTTGGAAAAGAAACAAAAACAAAATAACGAAGGAAGAATACGATACTTTTTATAATGATAAGTTTGACGACTATGAAAAACCTTTAAAAGTTATTCATTTTTCAAACGAAGGATTAATTAGTTTTAAAGCATTACTTTATATTCCATCTCATGCTCCTTATGATTATTATACCAAGGAATATGAAAAAGGATTGCAGCTATATTCTAATGGAGTTTTAATCATGGAAAAATGCGCTGATTTATTACCTGATTATTTTAGTTTTATTAAAGGTGTTGTTGATAGTCCTGATTTATCTTTAAATATTTCTAGGGAAACTTTACAACAAGATAAAATGTTACAAAAAATTGCTAGTAATATTGAGAAAAAAATAAAAAAAGAATTAGAAAAAATGCTTGAAAATAGAGAAGAGTATGAAAAATTCTTTGAAGCTTTTGGTTTACAGCTTAAAGTAGGAGTATGCAATAATTTTGGAATGGATAAAGAAAAACTTCAAGATTTACTTTTATTCTATTCTTCTGAAGATAAATATGTAACTTTAGAAGATTATGTAGATAATATGAAAGAAGGACAAGAAATAATTTATTATGCTTGTAGTGAAACAAGAGATAAAGCTAAAATGTTACCGCAAACAGAAGCTGTGTTAAATAAAGGTTATGAAGTTTTGTGTTTAACTGAACCAGGAGACGAATTTGTTATGCAAACGATTAATGAATATAAAGGTAAAAAGTTTGCTAATGTTTGCGCTAGTGAAACTGATTTAGATACAGAAGAAGAAAAAGAAGCAATTAATAAAGTAAATGAAGAAAATAAAGACTTACTTGCTGATATGCAAAAGATAATTGGTGAAGTTGATAAAGTAAGATTTACTAATCATTTAAAGAAGCATCCAGTTTGTTTAACTAGTGAGGGTATGGTTACTGCTCAAATGGAAAAAATTATGAAAGTAATGCCTAATACTCCAACAGTAAAAGCTAGTATGGTTTTAGAAATTAACGAAAGTCACCCAATTGTTGAAAAGTTAAGAAAACTTTATAAAAAAGATAAAAAAGGTTTTGAAAATTATAGCAAGATATTATATGCTGAAGCTAGGTTAATTGAAGGTTTACCGATTGAAAATCCAACAGAACTTAGTAATTTAATTTGTGAAGAACTTATTTAATTTGTAAGTTCTTTTTTATTTATATCAAAAAAACGTGATAAAACAGCATGATATTACCCCCTAAAAACGTGATTTGTTTTTACTTTTCTAGTTGGAAAAGTAAAAATATTAAATATGTATCCTATGGATTTTGAATAGTTTTTGTTGATAATGGAACGAAACATACCACTTCTTTAGATTGGTTAGAAGCTAGTAATATGGTACTAATATCTAAAATGGTCAAAGTACCAGAAATTCCTCTAATGGGTTTTATAAATAATAATTTTAAACTATATTTAAGTGACGTTGGTATTTTAAATTATCAACGAATGATATTTTATTTGATAATATTCCTTTATATGCGGCATTCTGTATAGAAAAAGATAATTAAAAAAACTAGATTTTGATGTTTAAAGCATTCCATCATAAAATCTAGTTATTTTTAATTATAAGCTTGTTATTTTCAGCATCAACAA
>CALVVT010000074.1 GCA_944363935.1 uncultured Bacilli bacterium | reverse complement strand
TGCTTTGTTTTTGTTTATAACTTCTTCTAATTATTCATAAAAATAATTTTCTTGTGTCATAAAAAAAAACACAATTAATTTAAAAAAAAAAAAAAAAAAAAAAAAAAAAAAAAAAACAAGTAATATTTTCGCTAAATCATTAATATATCAAAAAAAGATGCTTATTTAGCATCTCCTTCTACTAGTTCTATTTGAACCATTAACGCATCGTCTCCGCGTCTTTCGTCTAATTTCAATATACGAGTGTATCCACCATTTCTTGAGGCATAGCGGACAGCTAGGTCGTCAAAAACTTTTTTAACAGTAGCTTTATCATTTTGCAAGAACGCTAGAGCTTTTCTTCTTGCAACTAAAGAACCATCTTTACCATAAGAAATCATTTTATCTACAAACTTACGAGCTTCTTTAGCTCTAGTTTCTGTAGTAACAACTTTTTCATTATTAATGATATCTTTAGTTAGATTAGCAAGCATGCTTCTTCTATGTTTATTGTCACGTCCTAGTTTTCTATAAGCCATTTTTCTTCCTCCTAACTAATCTTCATCCCGGAATTTAAGTCCCATATCTTTAATTTTATCCATAACTTCTTTTAAAGATTTCTTACCTAAATTACGAATTTTCATCATTTCTAATTCTGATTTTTCAGTTAAATCACCTAATGTATTAATATTAGCTCTTTTTAAACAATTATATGCTCTTACAGAGAAATCTAAATCGTCAATTGAAGTTTCTAGTTTTTTAAGTTTACTATCTTCTTGTTTAGCGCTCATAATACCTGTATTATCAGCAATTTCACTTAAATTAGTAATAACATTTAAATGTTCAATTAATATTTTAGCACCTAAAGCCATAGCTTCTTCGGGTTTTAATGAACCATTAGTTTCAACTTCAACTGTTAATTTATCATAAGATGCATCTTGCCCAACACGAGCATTATCAACATAAGTATTAATTCTTTCAATTGGTGAGTATAAAGCATCAATTGGGATAAAACCAATAGTTTTATCTTTAATATATTTTTTGTTTTCTGGAGCATAAACTGTACCACGACCGTTAGCAATTATAAATTCCATATCAAGTTTACCACCTTTAGCTAAAGTAGCAATTTCTTGATCAGGATTAATAATTTCTATATCTTCGTCACAAACAATATCAGCTGCTGTTACTTTACGTTCTTCATGAACTGATAACTTTGCTGTTTTAACTTCATTAGAATGATTTTTAATAACAACATTTTTTAAATTTAAAATAATAGCTACTACATCTTCAACAACTCCGTCAATTGTTGAAAATTCATGCATAACGCCATCAATTTTAACAGCGACAATCGCACTACCTGGCATACTTGAAAGCATTACTCTTCGAAGTGCAGTTCCAAGAGTCATACCAAAACCTCTTTCAAGGGGTTCTAGTTCAAACTTACCATAACTATTATTTTCAATATACTCAACTATTTTATAAGTTGGTTTTTCAAAATTCATTTACACCGGCTCCCTTCTTTTTAACCACGAGGTCGTTTTGGTGGACGACATCCATTGTGTGGTATTGGTGTTACATCAGAAATTGAAGTAATTTCGAGTCCAGCTGTTTGTAATGAACGAACAGCAGTATCACGACCAGAACCTAAACCTTTAGAAAAAACTTCTACTTTCTTCATTCCCATTTCACCTGCTGCTCTTCCTGCAGCTTCAGCAGCCATTCCTGCTGCAAATGGAGTTGATTTTTTACTACCTTTAAAACCAACTGTTCCAGCTGATGCCCAACTTACAGCATTTCCTTCTTTATCTGTAAGAGTTACAACTGTATTATTAAATGTCGAATGTATAAATGCTTTTCCTTCTGGTATATTTTTCTTAACTTTACGTTTTCTTGCTTTATAAGCCATTTAAACCATCCTTTCTGCTTATTTTTTCTTATTAGCAATTGTTACTGGTTTACCCTTACGAGTACGAGCATTTCTATTAGTTCTTTGACCACGAACTGGTAAACCTCTTTTATGACGTGTTCCTTCATAAGAATTAATTTCCATTTTAGTTTTGATATTCATGTTAACTTCACGGCGTAAGTCACCTTCAGTTAAATATTTATCTACTTCTTTACGGATAGCCACTAATTCTTCTTCTGTTAAATTATCTGTTCTTTTATTTTTGTCTACTTTCGCAGCCTCTAAAATAGTATTAGACAAACTTTTACCAATACCATAGATATAAGTAAGGGCGATTTCAACTCTTTTATTTCTTGGTAATTCTATACCTTTAATACGTGCCATAACTTTCCTCCTATTAACCTTGTCTTTGTTTATGTCTTGGGTTTTCACAAATTACATATGTTTTCCCATGACGTTTTACGATTTTACATTTAGGACATATTTTTTTGACTGATGGTCTTACTTTCATAATATCCCTCCTACTTTCTATAAGTTATTCGCCCGCGTGTTAAATCATAGGGTGATAATTCTACCGTTACTTTGTCGCCTTTTAAAATACGAATTCTATTACAACGCATTTTACCAGAAACGCGGGCCTTAATAACGTGTTTATTTTCAAGTGTTACTAAAAACTCACCACCCGGAAGAATTTCTTCCACTAGGCCTTCTACTTCAATAACATCTTGTTTAGCCATACTATCACCTCCTGGTTAAAATTTCATATCCATCTTCAGTAATTAAAACGGTGTGCTCGAAATGAGCTGATGGACTATCGTCAGCGGTTACAATTGTCCAGTCGTCATCTAACATAAAAACGTCAGCTGTTCCTAAATTAAGCATTGGTTCTACTGCAATAACCATTCCTGCTTTTAAAAGTGGACCAGTATTTTGCTTGCCATAATTCGGAACATCGGGTTCTTCATGTAAATGATTACCAACACCATGACCGACTAATTCTTTGACTACTCCAAACTTATATTTATTTGCACATTTGCTAACAGCATAACCTATATCGTGGACTCTAATGCCCGCTTTGATTACTGAAAGACCAGCAAATAAGGCTTCTTCCGTACCTTTTAGTAATTTTTCTTTTTCTTTACTAATAGTACCAACTGGATAAGTCCAAGCCGAATCACCATGATAACCGTGATAACAAGCCCCAATATCAATAGAAATTATATCACCATTTTTAAGTTTACGATTACTAGGTATTCCATGAACTACTTCTTCATTAATTGAAGTACATACTGAACCTGGAAAACCACCATAACCTTTAAACGATGGAGTTGCTCCTCTGCTTAAAATATAATCTTCAGCAAGTTTATCGAGCTCTTTAGTTGTTATTCCTGGTTTAATAAACTGTTTTAAATAATTATGTGTACTTCCAGTTATTTCCCCAGCAATTCTTAAAAGTTCGATTTCTCTTGGCGTTTTAATGCTTATCATAAACGCCTCCTATTATTTTTTCAATTTGTTTAAATGTATAATCAGCATTGATACTGCTATCAACATGATAAACAATATCTTTAAAGTAATCGATAACAGGGGCAGTTGCCTTTAAATAAGTTTGATAACGATTTTCATATGTTTCTTTATTGTCGTCCGCTCTTTTTACAAGCTCATGACCACAATTATCACAAATACCTTTAGTTTTAGCTTTAGTATCTGGAAAACTATCGTTAAAAACCGCTCCACAACTTGGACAAACTCTTCTGTTAACAATTCTTTCCAAAGCAACTTGTTTATCAATATCTAAAACAATAACAATTCCAAGATTTTTATCTAATCTTTTTAACATTTCTTCATAGGCTTTAGCCTGCGCGATATTCCGCGGAAAGCCGTCGATAACAAACCCCATATCTTTAGGTAAAGTTTTTAAATAATTTTCTAATAAATTAGTAATAAAATTATCACTAACAAACTGACCATTAGCCAGTAATTTATTAATTTCTTTATCATTTAAATTTCTTAATAAGTCACCTGTTGAGATATGTTTTAAATTATATTTACTACTTATACGCCTAGCCTGCGTGCCTTTACCAGCAGCAGGAGGTGCGATTAAGATAATGTTCATTACCGGCGAGCCCTCCGTTTATAACTGCGACTAATTAAATTACTTTCAAGTTGTTTATAAGCTTCTAGTACTACTCCGACAACAATAATAAGTCCTGTACCACCAATAGATACACTAGTTGGCAGTGATGAAATAGCACTAAAAACATAAGGCATTCCTGCGATAAAAGCTAGGAATAAAGAACCTACAATGGTAATTCTATTTAAAACACGACTTACGTAATTAACTGTTTCTTCTCCTGGTCTAACACCTGGAATATAACCACCATTTTGATTTAATCTTTCAGCCATTTCTTTAGGTTTTATTTGAACAAATGTATAGAAATATGAGAATAAAACTACAAAAACAACAAATAAAATTAAACCAGTTGGTGAAGATAGATTTAACCATTTATTAACAAATAGCATCCAATCTTCATTTTTCGCAAATTGAGCGATTAAAGCGGGAACTGAAATAAGGGCTGAAGCAAAGATTACCGGAATTACTCCAGCAGAATTAATTTTAAATGGTAAATAAGATTTTTGTTTACCTACAGCATTATTGCTTTTATTAGCATATTGGATTGGTAATCTTCTTTCAGCAAGCTGAACATAAAGAACACCTAATATAACACCTATATAAACTAATATAAAGACAACAAATGAAACAATGCCTAAAAACATACTTTGAGTATTAGCAGTATCAACTAAACTACCATAAGCTTCAGTAAACATATAAGGAACACTAGCTAAAATACCAGCCATAATAATCATACTAGTACCATTACCAAGACCTTTCATAGTTATTTGGTCACCTATCCAAAGTAGGAAAGCTGTACCAGCCGTTAAAACTAATGATACTTCTAAATACTGGGTAACTGTTCCATTTTCGATAAACGCAAATGAAAACATATAACCTTGAATAAAGGCTAAAATAATACCTAATATTCTTGTGATTTGATTTAATTTATTTCGGCCTGTTGTTCCTTGTTTAGATAATTCCGTAAAATACGGAACGATTCCCATTTGTAAAAGAGACATAACAATGGATGCGGTAATATAAGGCATAACACCTAGGGCGAATATAGAAAAGTTCTGCATCGCTCCACCACCCATTACGTTAAGTAGCTCTAAAAATCCCATATTTAAATCTTGCTCTACTCCTGGAACTGTTATAGCAGTTCCAATTTTAAATATAAATAATGCGAAAAATGTAAAATAAATTTTCTTACGTAAATCTTTAGCGCCTGGGCTAAATAATTGTTTGATTTTTGTAAACAATTAAATCACCTCGGCTTTTCCACCCATTTTTTCTATGGCTTCTTTTGCTGCTTTTGAAAACTTTTGAGCTTTCACTGTTAATTTTTTTTCTAAAGTTCCATCAGCTAAAACTTTAATACCATCTAACTGTTTTTTTACTAATCCCATGTTTTTTAAGATTTCTGGAGTAACTTCAGCTCCATCTTCAAATTTATTTAAATCGTCTAAATTAATAACAGCATATACTTTTTTAAATCTTGCATTTGAGAAACCTCTTTTAGGAAGTCTTCTAAATAATGGAGTTTGACCTCCTTCAAAGCCGATTCTTACACCGCCACCACTTCTTGAGTTTTGACCATTTTCACCACGGCCAGCAGTTTTTCCGATTCCGCTTCCTGGACCTCTACCAACACGTTTACGTGCTTTTGTTGCTCCAGCAGCTGGTTTTAATGTATTTAATTTCATTATAAAATCTCCTCTACTTTTTTACCGCGTAAAGCAGCTATTTCTTCAGCAGTTCTTTGGCTTTTTAAAGCTTCTAAAGTGGCTCTAGCAAGATTAACTTTGTTATTTGAACCTAATGATTTAGATAAAATATCTTTAACACCAGCAAGTTCTAAAACACTTCTAACTGGACCTCCGGCTTTAACTCCGGTACCTTTTGAAGCTGGTTTTAGCATAACTTTACTAGCACCAAATCTTCCAATAGCTTCATGTGGGATAGTATTTTCATTAACAATTGCTACTTTTGTAATATTTTTAGTAGCAGCAGCAACGGCTTTTTTAATAGCATCTGGTACTTCGGCAGCTTTTCCTGAACCTATACCAACTTTTCCTTTACGGTCGCCAACAACGACTGTAGCGGCAAAATTTAATTTACGTCCGCCTTTAGTTACTTTAGTAACCCTTCCAATATTAATAACTTCTTCGTCATATAATTTTGGACGTTTTTCGCGGGGTTCTCTTCTTCTTTTTTCCACCTTATACCCTCCTTTAAAATTCTAATCCACCGGCGCGAGCGGCTTCAGCTAAAGCTTTTACGCGTCCGTGATATAAGTATCCGCCTCTATCGAATACTACTTTTGTGATTTTTGCTTTTTTTGCTCTTTTAGCAATTAATTTTCCAACTTCAGTAGCTGCTTCGATATTACCACCGTTTTTAAGTGATAATTCTTTATCAATTGAAGAAGCACTAACTAAAGTCTTACCTTCGCTATCGTCAATTATTTGTGCGAAGATATTGTTATTAGATCTAAATACGTTAAGTCTAGGTATTTCAGTTGTGCCAGAAATTTTATTTCTAACTCTTACATGTCTAGCCTTACGTACATCATTACGACTTACTTTTTTTATCATAATATCTTCTCCTTTAAATTTTATTAAGCAGCTTTTTTACCTACTTTACGTATAATATGTTCATCTTTATAACGAATTCCTTTACTTTTATAAGGTTCAGGTTTTCTAATTTTTCGAATATTAGCAGCAAGTTCGCCAACTAATCTCTTATCGATACCTTTAATAGTAATTTCTGTATTACTTGGATTATCAATAGTAATTCCTTCAGGTATTTTTACACTTACTGGATGAGAATATCCAGCAGTTACAACTAAATCATTACCTTTAACTGCGAAACGATAACCAACACCAACGATTTCTAATTGTTTTTCGAAACCTTTAGTAACTCCTGTTATCATATTAGCAATATTGGCATTAGCAGTTCCGTGAAAGTTTTTATAAGTATCGCTATCACGTTCTACTCTTAATTCATTACCTTCTTGTTTTACAGTAATATGGCTATTTATTTCAGTAGAAAGCTGTCCTTTTGGGCCACTAACTGTTACAATATTGCCATCAGTAGTTACGGTAACACCTTCAGGTATTTCAAGTATTCTATTACCTATACGACTCATATTATCTTTCCTTTCTACCAAACATAAGCTAGCACTTCGCCACCTAAAGAATTTTCTTTAGCTTTTTTTGCTGTCATGATTCCTTTTGAAGTAGACACAATAGCAATTCCAAGTCCATTTAATACTTTAGGCATTTCATTTGCTTTAGCATAAACACGTAATCCTGGTTTTGAAATTCTTTTAAGGCCAGTAATTACTCGTTCTTTACGATTAACATATTTTAAATTTAAAACAATTGTATTTTGAACATCGCCTTTTTTAATTTTATATCCAGCGATATATCCTTCTTCTTTTAAAACTTTTGCGATTTCTTCTTTTATTTTTGAAGCAGGTACTTCTACTTCTTCGTATCTCATTTGATTAGCATTACGAATTCGTGTAAGCATATCTGCGATTGGATCTGTCATTATATCCTCCCTTCTTACCAGTTTTCTAGTCTACCAACTAGATTTTTTTACTCCTGGTATTTGTCCTTTATAAGCTAACTCTCTAAAACAAATACGGCATATTCCATATTTTTTAAGTACAGAATGTGGTCTACCACAAATACTGCAGCGAGTATAACCTTGTACTTTGTATTTAGGCTTACGATTAGCTTTTACAATCATACTTTTTTTAGCCATAAATTCCTCCTTGTTATTTTCTAAATGGCATACCGAAACCTTTTAATAACTCTAATGCTTCTTCATCAGTATTAGCAGTTGTTACAAATACGATATCCATACCACGGACTTTGACAACATTATCATAGTCTATTTCCGAGAAAATTAATTGTTCAGTAAGTCCTAGAGTATAATTTCCGCGGCCATCAAATGATTTAGGATTAATTCCTCTAAAATCACGAACGCGTGGTAAAGTAATACTAATTAATTTATCTAAAAAGTTATACATAGCTTCACCACGTAAAGTAACTTTGCAACCAATAGCTTGACCAGCACGAACTTTAAAACCAGCTATCGCTTTTTTAGCTTTAGTTACAACTGGTTGTTGACCAGTAATAGCTTTTAAATCATTAACAGCGGCTTCTAATAGCTTACTGTTTCCTGTTGCATCTCCAACTCCCATATTAACAACAATTTTTTCAAGTTTAGGAGTTTCCATAATGCTTTTATAACCAAATTTTTCTCTTAAACTAGGTACTATTTCCTCGCTATATTTTGTTTGTAAGCGGTTCATATTACCCTCCTTTCAGGTTTAGTCAAGTTTTTCATTAGATTTTCTTGACACTCTAATTTTTTTACCTTCTTTATTAGTAGTATGTCCAATTCTAGTGCCTTTTTTAGTTTTTGGATCAACTATCATTACGTTTGAAGCGTCGATAGGAGCTTCGAAATTTGCAATACTGCCAGGCTGACCGCCAACTGGTTTAACATGTTTAGTTACCATATTAACGCCTTCGACAATTACCCGGTTTTCAGCTCTTAATGTTTTGATAATTGTTCCTTCTTTACCTTTATCTTTACCAGTTATGACAACTACTTTATCTCCTTTTTTTAATTTCATAACTTTTCCTCCTATAACACTTCTTTAGCAAGTGATACAATTTTCATATAATCTTTAACACGTAATTCACGTGCTACTGGTCCAAACACACGAGTACCAACTGGACTCTTATCGTCTTTGATAATAACGCAAGCATTATCGTCAAATTTGATATAAGATCCATCATTTCGGCGTAAACCAGATTTTGTTCTAACGATAACCGCTTTCACAACTTGGCCCTCTTTGACAGTGCCATTAGGTGTTGCTTTTTTAACGGTTCCAACAACGATATCGCCAATATTACCAGCTTGAACGCGGCTACCACCTAGTACTCTAATTACTAATAAATCACGAGCACCAGTGTTATCAGCGACTTTTAAACGGCTTTCCTGTTGAACCATATATATTCCTCCTTCTTGCTTGTTATAAAATAACAGCTTTTTCTACGATTTTTACTAAACGATAATGCTTAGTTTTAGATATTGGTCTAGTTTCAGCAATTCTTACAGTATCGCCAACACTAGCTTCATTTTTTTCGTCATGAGCAGCATATTTTTTAGAGTATTTAACTCTTTTTCCATATTTTTTATCTTTAATGTAAGTTTCAACTAAAACACTAATTGTTTTATCTGCGCCAGTACTTACAACTTTTCCAACTAATTCTTGTCTTTTATTTTCCATAATTCCTCCTAGCCTTGTATTTCTCTTTCACGTAAAATTGTTTTAATCCGCGCTACTGTTTTCCGAAGTTCGCGAATACGCGCTGGATTTTCAAGGCTACCATTAGCTTGACTAAAACGTAAATTGAAAAGTTCTTCTTTTAATTCTTCAATTTTAGCTAGCAATTCTTCGTCAGTTAACTGTCTAAGTTCATTACTAGTCATTAGCCTCACCACTTTCTTTTTTTACAAATTTACATTTAATTGGAAGTTTATGCATTGCGAGTCTCAATGCTTCTCTGGCAACCTCTTCACTTACACCAGCAATTTCAAACATAACTTTGCCTTTTTTAACTACAGCAACCCATTCTTCTGGATTACCTTTACCTTTACCTTGACGAGTTTCTAAAGGTTTTTTAGTAAGTGATAAATGTGGGAAAATGTTTATCCATACTTTACCACCACGTTTCATATAACGAGTCATGGCAACTCTGGCAGCTTCGATTTGTCTTTGGGTAATCCAAGCACCTTCTAAAGCCATAAGTCCATAATCGCCAAAATGAACTTCTCTATTTCCTCTGGCCATTCCTTCGTATCTTAAACGATGTGGACGACGATATTTAGTTCTTTTTGGTATTACTGCCACGTTTATCGCCTCCCTTATTTTTCTTTTCGGTAAGGATTTCCCCTTTATAAATCCATACTTTAACACCAATCTTACCATAAGTAGTATCAGCTTCTTTATGAGCATAATCGATATCAGCTCTTAAAGTATGTAAAGGTACTGTTCCTTCAGTATAATGTTCGCTTCTAGCAATTTCAACACCATTTAAACGACCAGATACTAAAGTTTTAATTCCTTTTGCTCCTGATTTCATTACATTTCTAATTGCTTTCTTTTGCGCTACTCTAAATGATACACGATTTTCAATTTGATGTGCGATATTTTCTGCTACTAAAGCAGCTACTAAATTAGGATTTTTAATTTCTTTAATTGAAATATGGATATCTCCATCTTCAATTTTTGATAGTTCTTTCTTTAATTTTTCAATTTCGTCTCCGCCGTGACCAATTACCACACCAGGTTTAGCAGTATTGATAATTATTTCAGTCTTACCAGCGCTTCTTTCAATAAGAATATTTGAAACTGCGGCTCCAGCTAATCTTTTTTCTAAATATTTACGAATTTCATAATCGTTTTTAAGAAATTTCGCAAAGTCTTTATTACAAGCATACCAGTTAGATTCCCAACCTTTATTAATGCCAATTCGAAGACCAACCGGACTTACTTTTTGACCCATCAGTTTTTCCTCCTTTACTATTTTTCATCACTAACAACAACAGTGATATGACTAGATCTTTTTAAAATTGGATTTACTCTTCCTTTAGATCCAGCATTAAATCTTTTTAAAGTTCTACCTTCATTTATATATGCTTCTTTAACATAAAGATTTTCTTTAGCAAGTTCTAAATTATTTTCAGCATTAGCTACAGCTGAAGCAAGTACTTTACGAATAGCCCGTGCTGATTCTTTATTTAAAGCATTTAAAATATTTTCTGCTTCAATTACACTTTTTCCACGTATTAAATCAATAACTAGGCGTGATTTTTTTGGTGAAATTCTTACACCTTTAGCTATTGCTTTAGCTTCCATTCAAATCATCCTTTCCGACTATTTTTTCTTCTTGTCGTCGCCATGTCCACCAAATTTACGAGTTAAAGCAAACTCACCTAATTTATGACCTACCATGTCTTCAGTTACATAAACAGGAATAAATTCCTTACCGTTATGAACTGCAAAAGTATGGCCAATAAATTCAGGGAAAATAGTTGAACGGCGAGACCAAGTTTTAATTACTTCTTTTTTACCAGATTCATTTTGTTCTCTGACTCTTTTTAAAAGTCTATCAAAGACATAAGGGCCTTTTTTTAAACTTCTAGCCATTTAAATCATCCTTTCTTATTTTTTCCTACGGCGAACAATTAGTTTACTTGAAGCCTTTTTATTATTTCTAGTTTTAAATCCAAGTGCTGGTTTACCCCAAGGTGTAACTGGACCTTTACGACCAATAGGCGCACGTCCTTCACCACCACCATGTGGATGATCATTAGGGTTCATAACTGAACCACGAACAGTTGGTCTAATACCCAAATGTCTTTTTCTTCCAGCTTTTCCTAAATTAACTAAATTATAATCAGCGTTTCCAACTTCACCGATTGTTGCCCGGCAAACACTTAAAACTTTTCTAACTTCACCACTATTTAAACGAAGTAAAGTATATTTACCTTCATGGCCTAATATTTGTGCACTATTACCAGCACTTCTAGCCATTTGACCACCTTTACCAGGTTTTAACTCAATGTTATGAACTAAAGTTCCTTCAGGAATGTTTCCAAGTGGTAAGCTATTACCAACTTTAATATCAGCTTCAGCACCACTGACAATTTTCATTCCTACTTTTAAGCCTTTAGGTGCAAGTATATATCTTTTTTCACCATCAGCATAATTAATTAAAGCAATGTTAGCACTTCTATTTGGGTCGTATTCGATACCAGCAACAGTACCAATTACGTTATCTTTATTTCTTTTGAAATCGATAATCCGATATTTTCTTTTGGCTCCGCCGCCTTTATGTCTTACGGTAATTTTACCTTGATTATTACGACCACCATTTTTTGATATTGTTACAACTAGTGACTTTTCAGGCGTAGTTTTAGTAATTTCGTCATTAACTAAAGTTGTCATTCCACGGCGTCCATTAGTCACTGGTTTATATGATTTTATCGCCATACTATTCCTCCTTAAGATTAAAGTTCAATAGAACTTCCTTCTTTTAATTTAACAATTGCTTTTTTAACTTTATTTGTTTTTCCAGGATAACGTCCAACTCTTTTTGTTTTAGGTTTAACATTAATTGTATTAACGTTTTCAACCTTAACGTTAAAAATACTTTCAATTGCTTGTTTTATTTGTACTTTATTAGCTCGAACGTCAACACTAAAAACATAAGTATTATCTTTTTTTAAATCTTCCGTTTTTTCGGTAACAATTGGCGCTTTAATAATATCTCTATAATTCATTAACCAAGCACCTCCTCTACCATTTTAATCGCATCAGTTGTAATTACTAAATTATCAGCAGCCATTAAATCTAAAACATTGATTTCTGAAGCTGTTAATAATATAACTTTTGGAATATTTCTTGAAGCTAAAATTAAATTATCTGTAAGATTATCAGTAACGATTAAAATGTTTTTATCAGCTTTAATATTTTTTAATATTTCAAGCATTTCTTTAGTTTTATTACTTTCTAAATTTAATTTATCTAAAGCAATAATTTCTTTTAATTGATTTTTGTAAGATAGAGCTGATTTAAGCGCTAAAACTCTTTCTTTACGATTTTGTTTTTTGTTATATTTTCTTGGGTGTGGTCCAAATACTATACCACCACCTGGATAATGTGGAGCTCTAGTTGAACCTTGTCTTGCGTGTCCTGTTCCTTTTTGACGGTAAGGTTTCTTACCACCGCCACTTACTTCACTACGGGTTTTAGTATCATGAGTGCCTTGTCTTAAAGAAGCTCTAGCTAAAACTACAGCATCATAAATTACTGCGTCATTTGGAGTAATATTCCAAACATCTTTATTTAAAGTAATGTCACTTACTTTTTCGCCTTTAGTATTTATAACTGATAGTTTACTCATTATTTTCACCTGCTTCTACATTATTTTCTACTGTTTCAGTTGCTGGTTCTTCTTTTACTTCTTCTTTAACCCATGAAACAAGTTCAGGTCTTTCATTTACTTTACCCATGTTTTTAACAGCACTTTTGATAATTACTAATGATTTTTTAGGTCCAGGAATATTTCCTTTAACTAAAATAACATTATTTTCTTTATCAACTTTAACTATTTCAAGATTTTGAATAGTTACTGTAAGAGTACCCATATGTCCAGGTAATTTTTTACCTTTAAATACACGCATTGGTCTCATAGTTCCCATTGAACCTGGTCTTCTATGATAATGTGACCCATGACCCATAGGCCCACGATGTTGACCATGTCTTTTAATAACACCTTGGAAACCTTTACCTTTAGTAGTTCCAGTTACGTCAACCATTTCTCCTCTTTCGAAAATGTCTACATCAAGTTCTTGTCCTAATGTATAATCTTCAACATTAACACCTCTGATTTCTTTAAAGAAGCGCTTAGGTGTAGTGTTTGCTTTATTGGTAATACCAATAGAAGCTTTTGTCGCTAACTTTTCTCTTTTAGTATCAAAACCAAGCTGGATAGCTTCATAACCGTCTTTTTCTTTAGTTTTTATTTGAGTTACAACATTAGGAGTAACTTCAACTACTGTAACTGGAATAAGACGACCTTCTTGGTCAAATACTTGTGTCATACCTATTTTACGACCTAAGATTCCTTTCATATTCTCTCCTCCTATAATTTAATTTGGATATCAACGCCACTAGGAATATCTAGATGTGTTAAAGCATCTATTGTCTCCTTACTTGGGTTATTGATATCAATAAGTCTTTTATGTGTTCTTTTTTCAAATTGTTCACGTGAATCTTTATATTTGTGAACCGCTCTTAAAATTGTAATTTTTTCAACTTCGGTTGGAAGTGGAATTGGGCCACTAACTTCGCCGCCAGTTCTTTTAACTGTATTTACAATTTTAGCACAAGCTGCATCTAAATTTTTATGTTCAAATGCTTTTAATTTAATCCGAACTTTTGGTTTAGACATTATTGTATCCTCCTCTCGCCTATATCTAGTATAGACATGCTCCGCACGAAAACCTAATACATAGTTTAAATTATTAGCAACTTAACCTGGTGTATCAGCAACCTCGCACATCAACGCAGCCACACATCAATGATTTTACACGAAAATTATATGAAAATCAAGGCTTTTTTAGAAGTTTTTTCAAAAAAATTTCATAAATAAAAAGTCATAACTAAATAATGTTATAACTTTTACTAAATTTTACACTTTAAACCATATAATAGCCCTATATCAGCATTGTTTGCACTAAATATATCTTTTACCATTATGATTTATTTTTACTTGTTATATAAGGTTTTAGACCTGTTTTAGAAGAAAACCCTATATCTCCGGCGAGTTCTGGCTTATTCTGTTCGCCCTCATAAGTGGACAGTTTTTTAAACACATTAAAATAGGGGTATCTTACCTGATACTCCCTATCTCTTCTCTATCTTGATAAAACGACCTTTTTCTGTTATTATTTCTTTAGACTAACAATTTTTCAA